>JADDPM010000039.1 GCA_016781885.1 Rubrobacter sp. | reverse complement strand
AGCGCCCGGCCCTCCCTATCGGCCTCCTGTATCGCCTCGTCCCACGAGACGATCCCGCCGACTTCTATCCCGTGATCCGCGCAGTAGGAGCGGATGATCTCCTCGTCCCTCTGCCCCCGCACCTTATTGGCCACCGCCCAGACGTGCTCTATACCAAGCTCTTGCGCGAGCGGCGCTATCCTCCCCACCGTCTCCAGCGACCGGAAGTAGGGCTCGGTCACGATCAGCATTCCCTCGACGTGCCGGACGGTCGCCCGGCTCATGTGCTCTATGGAGGCCTCCATGTCCGTGATAGTTACCTCTTCCCCCTGGTTACCCGTCGCCAGCTCACCGAGCAGGCCGCGCACCCTCGCGTGCGCCCCGCACAGTCACCCGGCTCCGGCGTGGTCCACCCCCGTCATGACCATCAGGTTCACCCCGTCCGGGCCCTCGGTCGCGTACTCGGCCGTGATCTCCTCTACGGGGCGGGTCAGGACCAGGGACCGGCGTTCACCTTCCTCCTTGACCTCCATGATCTCCTTCGGCACCCGGACCAGCTCCCCGAGCTGCTCCCGGCTCATTCCCAAGGCGACCCCAAGGTTCGGGTTGGGATCTCCATCTACCGCCGTAACCCGGTGCCCCCGCCGCGCGAGTATGCGCGACAGGGTAGCCGAGATAGTCGTCTTGCCTGAACCGCCCTTGCCCGCAACAGCTATCTTCATAGCTCTACTCTCCTGATCCCTATTTCCTACACGACCTCGCTAGTGACCGGCTGACAGCACCCGCATCGGCATCTCTCACGTTCCTCAACGCCCTCCAGGGTTCGGCCGTTCTCCCGGACAACCCGCAATCCGGGCGGCGTTACGCCCTCGGTCGCGGTCGTAACGCACCCGCAGAACTCCCCTTCCCCACGCTCCGCACAGCGACACGCCCCCCTCTCTTCGGCCATCGCCGCCCGTTCCCGGTACTCCAGAAGACTCTCCCGGAAGGCTTGTAACTCCTCTAAACTCCGCTCGGTCTCCTCCAGCTTTTGCTCCAGGAGCACGTCCAGGCGACGGAGAACCCCGCTCGGCATCCCCTCCTCGGCGACCTCCGCGAGACCCCGAATCTGCTCCAGCGTCAACCCCATCGTCTTCGCCCGCCGGACGAACTCTATCTGCTCAAGCTCGCGCCAACCGTAGAGCCGGTACCCGGAACCCGTCCGGCCCGCCGGCGAGATCAAACCTATATCCTCGTAGTAGCGCAAGGTCTTGGCCGGTACGCCCACCAAGCGCGCTACCTCGCCTATCTTCAGAGCCGTTTCACCCACGAAGGAACTCCTTTCCCGCAACACAAAGCATATGATAAACCTTCCAGTTGCTGGAAGGTACAGGAAATATCTTGAAATTGAAACTTTTCCGGTCTCTTGCTTCGTATCTTGTTTCGCTGCTGGCCCTGAAACCTGGCTTGTAAGCAGCATGTTGACACATATTTTGCCAGAGGTTACGCTACTTTACAGTCGACTGGAAGGAGGAGGTGTAGACACATGGCACGTGAAGAGACCAGGACGTCGCCGTCACCTGAACCTGGCATTCAAGTGTTGGAGGAGCCGAGGATCGGGACCGGTGGAAAGGCCACTGCGGTAGGCGGCGGGGTAATCGCGGCGGTCTGCTGAGGGGGAGGCTTGGCGGCAGTTGCCGCCACAGCGATTGGGGCTGTCGGCGCGGTCGGGTTCATGCGCAGTTGGGCGAACATGCAGGGGATAACCCTGATCTCGACTCTGATTGCGATCCTGCTAGTCGTCGCTCTAGCCTGGTGGCTGACGCGCAGGGCCAGGGCGGAGCTTCCGCGCCAACAGTACCGCCGCGTCTTCCGCAGGAGTCTGTTCAGGCTCTCGGCGTGGGCGCTTGGGGGATACATGGCCTATATGGGTATCGTAACCGCGATCCTGAGCCTGGTGGGGTTCGAGTATCCGAGACCGGGTGGTTAGAAAGAGGAGGGAGTAGATGACTACAGCCGTACGCGGCGATAGAGATCGCCAATCGACCGGGGGCATGGGTGTTGCGGCCGCTAGCGGGGTAGCGGGCGGCACGATAGCCACTCTCTGTTGAAGCGTAGGACTGGTGGCAGTTGCCACCTGGGCAGTCAGCCTCAATGCGGCTTTTTTTGCGCTTGATAAGATATCTCCGGTAGGCTCGCGCCCGATACTGGTCCTGATCGGGCTGGGGATCACCCTATTGTTGACGTGGGTCTTGATGCGGCGGCGCGCACGCGGTCTGCCTTCGGCGGTCGCGCGCAGCGTCATGAGGCGAGGCATGATAGTGGCCCTCTTCAGCGGGGCGCTTACATACTTCGTTCTGATGCAGATAGTGATGCCGCTCTTGTTCCTCTTCGGCGTCAGTATGGGAGGCTTCTTCCCGCCGGGTGGTCCGTAGGGTTAATGCTTCTAGGACAAGGATGAGGATTCCTGTAGGGATCAGGGCCGGGGGCATTCTGCTCCCGGCCCTGTTATTCTTGAGCCTCGCAGCATGCGGTATCGAAGCAGATCCGGTCGACACCGGGGCGATCGAGCAGGCGGGGGAGTTGGAGGCATCGATGGAGGCGGAGCCGAACCCGCCCAAGACCGGCGAGTCCGCCGAGCTCACCTTCACGGTGCTCCAGGATGGGGAGCCGGTCGAGAACCTCGATACGCCGCCGCGCCTCGCGATCGATATGCCGAAGATGCCGATGGGCCTCCCCGAGGTTCCTCTGGAGGATGCCGGGTCCGGGCAGTGGAGGGCGAACGTGGAATTCCCGATGGCCGGAGGATGGGTAGCTATGCTGGCGCTACCGTCCGGCGGCGGGGAGGAAGAGGCAACCTTCGAGTTCGACGTGGCGCCTTAACTGATGCGCTGGAGAAGCTCACGGTCGCGATCTGGCTGGCCGCGCTGGAACCTACTCGAGCGCTACGGCTACGACCTCACCCGAGCGCTCTTCGAGCGCGACGAGCCGCTCCTCGAGCGAGTGGAGTTGAACAAGCGCCTCACCGGCGCACTCCTCCGGGAAGCGGGAGGAAACGCCGCTCTCGTAGGGACTCCGGGCTCCGGCAGACGCAGCGCTCTCAGGGCGCTCGCTCAGGGCGCGGCACATGGCGATGCTCCGCCCGGTCTAGAGGATTCCCAGGTGTTCTGGGTGGATGCCAGTCGCCTCGTCGTCGGGCTCGCTATCGCGGCGAGCTGGAGGAACGCGTGGCGCGTCTCGGAGAGGAGGTCGCCGCCGGTCGCGGGCGGCTCGTGCTCGTCCTCGAAGACGCCGAGCTGCTCGTTCACGGCGATGCCAGCACGGTGCCGGGAGGGATCGCGTTCGCCCGATTGTTGAGAGCGGGAGGATGGGTCCTGCCGCTCACCGCCGAGCAGTCGGCCACCCTCGCACAGTTAGTGCCCGACTGGGAGACCCTCGTCCAGACCGTAGAGATGCCCGAGTGGGACGAGGATGAGTGCGATAAGGTCCTGGCCGTCCGGCTACCCACTCTAAGCGAACATCACGGTCTCCAGTTCGACCCCGAGGCTCCGCGGCTCGCCATCCGGCTCGCCCAGCGCTACCTGAGAGGTCACGCCCTCCCCGGCGTGACGCTGGCGCTGCTCGAACACGCGGCGGCACTTGCGCGTGTAAACGGGGAAGGAGAGGTCGGGCGAAGCCTTCTGCTAGAGGCAGTCGCCGCGCGGACGGGGCTCCCGCTCAAGGGGCTGGACGCGACCCTCCCGGGCGGGGGCCCCGAGGACCGGTGGCTCGGGGCAGAGGAGACTCTTGCCAGCCGGGTTGTAGGACAGAGCAGAGCCGTCAGAGCAGTAGCTGCCGCGCTCAGGAGAGCCCGTGCGGGTCTGGGCGACCCGCGGCGTCCTCTCGGCTCGTTCCTCTTCGTGGGGCCCACAGGGGTAGGAAAGACGGAGCTCGCCAGAGTGCTCGCCGAGTTTCTCTTCGGGAACGAGGAGGCGCTGGTGCGGGTGGACATGAGCGAGTACATGGAACGACACGCGGTCGCGCGCCTGATCGGCGCTCCACCCGGATATGTCGGCTTCGATCTACCCGGTCAGCTCACTGATCCAGTACTGCGGCGACCATTCTCGGTCGTGCTCATGGACGAGGCCGAGAAGGCCCACCCCGACATATTGAATCTCCTGCTGCAGATTCTTGAGGACGGGCGCCTCACCGACGGATACGGCCGTACCGTTGACTTCCGCCACACCGTCGTCGTTCTTACCTCGAACGCCGGTTCGCAGGAGGCGAGAGGAGCGGGCGAACACGCACCGGAGGTCTTCCTGCAGTCCGTCCGACAGCGCTTCCGGCCCGAGCTGCTGAACAGGCTGGACGACGTGGTGATGTTCTCGCCCCTCTCGGTCGATGACATGGAGAGGATAGTGGACCTCCAACTCCGGCGTGCGAGTGAGCGGCTCGATGCGTGGGAGGTGAGCGTGCATCTTGCGCCTGCTGCCCGGAAGGCCCTAGCCCATGCCGGCCACGATCCCGAACTCGGCGCGCGCCCTCTGCGCCGCCTCATAGATCGGGAGATTTTGGACGTCCTCGCACGCGCACTGCTCTCTGGCAATCTCTCTCCGGGCGAGCGGGTCGTATTCGACGGCACTCCGGGAGGGTGGACGTGGCGACGCGGCGGTAAAGCGGACGACGCAAGTGAGAGCGCGCTCCCCTGATGCTCCTCCATACCTTCCCGCAGACCAGGCCCGGGCAACTCGCCGACCCTCTACCGGTCGAACCCTATCTACAACCTCGCCGCATATCCCTGGCGCTTTACGCCCAGCGGCTTCTCGGAAGGAATATCCACAATGTATAACGAGCAGGTCTTCGTAGCCGGTCGGCTAGAGGGAACAAGGATAAAAAGTCCTCCAGGCAGTAGAGAGAGGAGCAGGCTATGGTGAGTCAGAGAAGAGAAAAAGGGACCGGGATAACCCCCGAAACGGTTGAGGACATAGTACGCTTCCACGGCCATATGTGCCCCGGGCTAGCGATGGGCATCCGGGCCGCCGAGGTGGCGCTACGCGAGGTAGGACCGCATTCCTCCGATGAGGAGGTCGTTACGCTAACGGAGACGGACATGTGCGGGGTGGATGCGATTCAGTACCTCACCGGCTGCACCTTCGGTAAGGGGAACCTCATCCATCTGGACTACGGCAAGAACGCCTACACCTTCGTCCGGCGCTCGGACGGCAAGGCGGTCCGCATCTCCACCCGCCCCGGAGCATTCGACCGGAGTCCGAAACACAACGAACTCTCTACCAAAGTGCGCAACGACAGCGCCACCGAGGAGGAGCGGGCCCGCTACAAGGAGTTACGCGCAAACCGCACCGAGGCGATCCTGCAAGCTCCCGTGGAGGAGCTCTACGCCGTGGAGGAGTTAGAGAGCGTGGAGATACCGCCGATGTCCCGCCTCCACGACTCCGTCGCCTGCGCCGAATGCGGAGAACCCACCATGCAAACTCGCATCAGTAGGCTGGAGGGTAAGGGGCTCTGTCCAGCTTGTTTCGAAGCCGCCCTCTCCCGCCACGGCAGTGTCGAGAGCACCTGAGCTAGAGCTAAGCTTGCATCTCCAGGACTTCGCGAGTTGACCTACGGAGACGACCTTTCGTTTCTGGCCCTGCCCGGTGAGGTAACGGACTGGCGGATGGTCGCCACCTTCGATGCCGCCGCCGAGGTAGGGCTCCCCGAAGAGCTTCCGGCCACTCCCACGGAGGTAGCCAACCGCCTCAGTCTCGACGAACGAGCCGTACGGATCCTGCTCGGCGCCCTCTCCGTCTGGGGGATAGTCGAGGAACTCGACGGCAGCTACTCGTTGAACCCGGACTGGTCCTCCGATCAAGGGAAAGCGGCGACCTTGCGTCACCACGCTCGAGTCCTCCGAACGTGGAGCACCCAGCTTGACGACCGGTTGCGGGGGACGCCCCCTTCTCCCTCCGAGATGCCTCCAGGACGCCGGCGGCTCTGGCTCGAAGCACTGGCCGCGGGCGCCCGTGACCGGGCGCCCCTCGTCGTGGAGGCCTGCCTCGGGCGTCTGCCGAATGCCCGACGCGTCCTGGACCTCGGAGGGGGTCACGGCGAACACGCCTGCGCCTTCGCCCGACGGGGCCTCAGCGTAATGCTCCAGAACACGGAGCCGACCGTAGATTTACTCAAGAGTATCGGCCTGCCCTGCTTAGGAGTGGAGCTATTCGGGGGAGACTTCTTCGAAACCCTGCCCGACGAGCGGTTCGATCTGGTTCTCTGTGCTGGCGTCACACACATTTTCGATGGCACGCGCAATCGCCTGCTCTACCGGCGGCTTGCCTCGATCCTCGCCCCTGGCGGCGGCCTGGCTATCGTCACCTTCCTGCCTGAGCATGATCCGAGGGCTTTAATCTTTGCCGTGCAGATGCTGACGGTATCCGCAGGCGGGAACGCGCATAAAGAGAGTAATTACCGCGAGTGGCTAGAAGCAGAGGGCTACCAAGAGCCCGAGATCCGGCACCTCAGCAACACCGCCAACTTCCTCTTGTTCACCTCCCGCCGTTAGTTTTCTTTCCAACGCGCCCCTCCTGGTCTACTTCTCGAACCAGCAGAAGTCCCGGTACAAACCGTTCAGGCTTCCAGTAGAATGGAAGGTGGAAGAGAGGATAGAAAGGGTTTATGAGCTGTGATCATCTATAGAGCGTCGAGGTGGTCTTTGCGTCCCGTGCTGGTAGGTGTTTTAGGGCTTCTGATGCTGATCGTGTTGAGCCCGGCTACGGGTGGCGCGCAGCAAACCCAGGAGGTGGAGAGGCTCACCATCGCGACCGAAGCCGACAAGGGGAACCTCACCCCTTACAGCTTCAGGCCACCTCCGGGCCTCCACAGCGAGCTCACGAACCTCATCCACGATACGCTTTTTCTGGACCCGTACACGGAGGAGCCGATCCCCTGGCTCGCAACAGAGGCCACCCCGAACTCTGACGCGACGACCTGGACCGTGACGCTCCGCGACGGTGTAACCTGGCACGACGGCGAGGAGTTCACAGCCGAGGACGTTGCGTTTACTTACGAATACTACAAAGAGGGACCAGCCAACCGTTACTCACACCATGCGAGTGAGGTGCCGGTAATCGAGTCCGCCGAGGCGCTGGACGCGAGTACGGTGGAGTTCACCTGTGAACAGCCCTGCCCCACGCTCGACCTCATAACGCTGGCCGATCTCCCGATCCTACCCAAGCATATATGGGAGAACGTGGACGACCCTCAGACGTACACAGATCTGCCCGTGGGTACCGGCCCGTACAAGCTCGTGGAGTACGTGGAAGATCAGTCCTACAGGTTCGAGGCCAATGAGGATTACTTCCTCGGGCCGCCGACGGTGCAAGAGATCGAGATGCCGATAGTACCGGACCCGTCCAGCATGTTCCTAGCCCTTGAGAGTGGCCAGGTCGATACCGTAACGCGCAACGTCCCCCCCGAGCTCGAAGAACGCCTCGGAGAGACCGAGAACGTCGAGCTGGTGGAGGGGAACCGGTTCTCGTCCATCTTCTACAGGTTCAACGCAGAGCGTCCGCCGCTCGACCAGCAGGAGTTCAGGAGAGCCCTGGATATGGCGATAGACCGGCAGGAGCTCGTGGACACGGTCTTATTGGGCAGCGGAAGAGTGGGGAGCCCCTCGTTCATGCATCCGGACTCAGAGTGGTACAGACCAGAGGATGCGACCTTCGACCCAGAGCAGGCTCAAACCATTCTGGACGAGGCCGGGATCACGGACACCGACGGGGACGGAATCCGGGAGAGTGACGGGGAGCCGGTAAGCCTCTCGGTCATCGTCCCGGCTAACGACCCACAGCAGATCCGTACGGCCGAGCTCATAACCCAGCAGTTAGAGGAGATAGGCGTCGAGCTACAGGTAGAGTCCCTGGACCCGGGCACCCTGAGCCAGCGGCAGAACGCGCGTGACTTCGAGCTCGCCAGCTTCCAGGGCGTCCCGCACCTACTCGGAGATCCAACCCAGATGATCGAATCGCTAGAGTCTTTGTTGTTCTACTCCAATCCGGAGTACGAGGAGTTGAAGTCCGAGTGGTTCCAGGCGAGCACCGTCGAGCAGCAGAGTGAGTTGCTCTCCGAGATCCAGGCGCTCTTCGTGGATGATCCCCCAGCGTTCACGCTATACTACCCCGACACCAAGTACGCCTACAACTCGAGTGCCTACGACGGATGGCTCCCGGCTGAAGGTCACGGCATTCATCACAAGTGGTCGCTGATACCAGAAGCATCCGAGATGATGGGCATAGAGAGAGTCTCGCAGAGCAGCACCCTGGAGGAGAACGCTAGTGGAGGTAGAGCAGCCGTATACGCTCTCGTAGGCGCCGGAGTGATAGCTCTGCTCGCGCTCGCCGTTCTCCTCTGGCGTAGATCCGCCCGGAAGACCGACGACGATCAGATATAGAGAGAGTTGCCGCGACCTTCCAGAGCAGTATGGAGACGAGTCGCCAGTCGGGTGGCCCAGTACGCCCTCGTCGTCCTGGTCGCGGTCTCGCTCAACTTCGCGATACCGCGCCTGGCGCCCGGAACTCCGATCGACTACCTGGTACCGAGCGAGCAGGTCGCTACCATTACCCCCGAGCAACGGGAGCGGGTGCTGGCGCAGTTCGGGCTCGAGAAGCCGCTCGCCGAGCAGTATTGGCTCTACCTGACAGGGATCTTCCAGGGAGACCTCGGCTACTCGACCCAGCAGGGCCGGCCCGTGGTAGACATGCTGCTGGAGAGGCTGCCCTGGACCCTGGTATTGGTGAGAGGAGCGATCACGCTATCCCTCATCATCGGGGCCGGCGCCGGATTCCTCTCGGCCGCCCGGCGGGGAGGTCGGATGGAGGTCGGGGGGCTCGCCTTCTTCATGTTCCTCGACTCGATGCCTCCGTTCTGGATCGGGATGCTCCTCCTCGTGCTGTTCTCCGGATACCTTAATCTCTTGCCGGTCTTCGGAGCCCTGCCGTTGACAGGAGCAGGAGGCGGTTTCGGCCTCACCTTCGAGGTCGCCCAACGTCTTGTGCTCCCCCTGCTCACGCTGACCCTCGTGAGGGCCGGCTGGCTCTTCCTGGTGGCGAGGTCCTCGCTCGCGGGCGAGCTCTCCGAGGACTACATAGTCATGGCCGAAGCAAAAGGCCTCTCCCGGCGCCGGGTGGTGCTCGGGCACGGGGTGAGAAACGCCCTCTTGCCTCTCATGACCGCCGTGGCCGTGGAAGCTGGGACCGTGGTGGGAGGAGCGACGGTCGTCGAGACCGTCTTCTCCTATCCTGGGCTGGGACGTTTGATCTACGAGAGCGTCTTGAGCCGTGACTACCCCGTGCTACAGGGGGCGTTCCTGCTGCTGGCGGTAGGAGTCATCGCGGCCAACTTCCTCGCCGACCTTCTCTACCCGATCATAGATCCCCGTACGCGGACGGCGGACGTTCGGTGAGCGGGGCTTTGCTGGGACGTATAGGAGCAGCGACCCTGACGCTCTTCGTGGTCGCCGCCGTCTTCGCCCCGGTTCTTGCTCCCTATGACCCCACCCTGCGAACCGCCCAGCCCTTCGAAAGCCCTTCGCTCGCCCATCCATTGGGCGCGAACGACGTGGGTCAGGACATCCTGAGCGAGCTCATCTTCGCCAGCAGGCTCTCGCTTACGGTCGGCATCGTCACCGCGTGTCTCGCTACGGTCTTGGGAGTAACGGTCGGCGTCGTTAGCGGATATCTCAGAGGCCCTGTAGACGGCGTGCTGATGCGAGGCGTGGACGTGATCCTCTCTCTGCCCTTCCTGCCGCTCATGATCGTGCTGACGGCATTCCTCGGGCAGAACACCACCAACCTGATACTGGTGATAGGGCTCCTGATCTGGGCTCGCCCCGCCCGGCTGCTGCGCTCCCAGGTTCTCTCGGTACGGGAAAGCGGCCACGTACAGGCGGCCCGGGCTATGGGCGCCACCCACGGTTACATTATGGTCCGTCACATACTGCCCAGGATCACCCCGCTAGTCGCCGCGCAGTTCGTCCGTACGGCGAACGTCTCCATAATGCTAGAAGCCTCTCTGGCCTTTCTAGGCCTCAGCGACCCGTTTCAGAAGAGCTGGGGCGCCATCCTGTTCTACGCGAACGCCCGCTCGGCGTTCCTCGCAGACGCGTGGCTCTGGTGGGTGTTGCCGCCCGGGCTGTGCATCGCGGCGGTGGTGGTCAGCTTCGCCTTTCTGGGCTACGCCCTTGAGGAGCGAGTAGATCCCCGCCTGCGCTCTACCCGCCCAGAGGGCGAGACTTTGAAAGATGCCGAGACACCGGCACCCGTCGGAGGGGGAGCCCTCCAGTGAGCACGCTCCTGGAGGTTCGTGGTTTGAATACCGTGTACCGCACTCCTGCGGAGACGGTCCGGGCCGTGGACGGTGTGGACCTCACCGTTGAGCGGGGAGAGATCCTCGGCGTAGTCGGTGAGTCCGGCTCCGGTAAAACCACGCTGGTGATGTCCCTGATGCGCCTCATAAAGCCCCCCGGCCGGATACTCAAGGGCGGCGAGATGCTGCTGGACGGCGAGGACCTCTTCCGTCTCCCCCGCTCGGAGATGCCGGCGCGCCGTGGCCAGGACCTGGCTCTGATCCCCCAGAGCGCCATGCACGCCCTGAACCCGGTGATCCCGGTAGACCGGCAGATCGCCGAGGGAATTAGCGTCCACCAGGGAGTCGGCCGTAAGGCGGCCATGCGAACCGCCCGAGAGAGGCTGCGGGAGGTCGGTATCCTGCCCGAGCGCCATAACGCCTACCCTCACGAGCTAAGCGGCGGGATGCGACAACG
Organism: Rubrobacter sp.; assembly: GCA_016781885.1. Lineage (GTDB taxonomy): Bacteria > Actinomycetota > Rubrobacteria > Rubrobacterales > Rubrobacteraceae > Rubrobacter_F. The sequence goes on along the minus strand of JADDPM010000039.1, from coordinate 5,464 downwards.
GTGCATTATAGCGATGGCCATCGCCAACGAGCCGAAGTTAGTCATCGCCGATGAGCCGGTCTCCGGACTCGACGTCGTCGTGCAGGCCCGCATCCTTCGCCTGATCTCCGAGCTCAAGGAGAGCCGGGGCCTCTCCATGATACTGGTCTCTCACGACTTGCCGACCGTAGCTAAGATCTGCGACCGCATCATGGTGATGTACGCTGGAAGGATCGTCGAGACGGGCAAGGCCCGCGCCGTGCTTGATAAACCTCTGCATCCGTACACCAGGGCCCTGGTGGAAGCGATCCCCCAGATGCGCGGCCCCAGGCAACCCCTACAGCCTATCCCCGGCGACCCTCCAGACCTGCATAACCTGCCGCCCGGCTGCAACTTCCGGCCTCGTTGTCCTGCTGCCTTCGTTGATTGCAAGATGGTCGACCCGTCGCTTGAGGAGGCAGAGCGTGGCAGGAAGGCAGCTTGCCTGCTTTATCACAAAGAGAACCGGAAGTAGAAGCTTGACGGACGATCCACAACGATCCGGCCCTCCCCTACTAGAAGTGAGGGACCTGAACGTCCGTTTCGGCGCTCGCGGGAGATCTGGAGAGGTAACAGCCGTGCGCGGGTTGAGCTTTAGCATTGCCCCGGGCGAGATCCTCGGGCTCATCGGCGAGAGCGGATCGGGGAAGACTACCGTGGCCCGCGCAGTAATGGGGCTGGTCCGTTCCGCAACAGGGAGCATCCGCTTACAGGGCAGAGAGATGCTCGGCCTCTCCGAGCGGGAGCTGCGAAAGGTAAGGCGTCGCCTCCACCTCATCTTTCAAGACCCCTACGATTCGCTTCACCCGGGCATGCGGATACGAGAGATCGTCGAGGAGGCGATGAAGATCCATCGAACCGGAGACCGCGCCCACAGGACGGCAACGGTCTCGGCGGCGCTGGAGGATGTGGGTCTTACCCCAAGCTCCCGCTTTATCGAACGTTACCCGTACCAACTCTCCGGAGGCCAACGACAACGAGTCGCCATCGCCCGGGCGATGGTGCTCGATCCCGCGCTGGTGCTGGCCGACGAGCCTACTTCGATGCTGGATCTCTCCCTGCGCTCCGGGATATTGGAGATCCTCAAGAGACACCGGGACACGAGCGGGACCGGCTACCTGTTCATCACTCACGACCTCGCCCTGGCCCGCCACCTCTGCGACCGTATCGCGGTGATGTTCGGCGGCAAGCTGGTCGAGCTGGGGCCTACGGAGGCCGTGATTACGAACCCTCTGCACCCCTACACGAAGCTGCTCCTCCAGGCGGTAGAGGAGCTCGCGCCACCGGCGCCGCAAGAGCCAGGAGGTTATCGGGTGAGTTACCCTTCCGGTCGGGTAAAAGAATGCTGTGCTACCATCGATCCCGAGCTACAGGAGATAGCTCCCGGCCACTACGTCGCCTGCGACCAGGACGATAGATCCATACCAGACAAGAGCTTGCTAGAGAAGGAGGAGTAGGGTGCAACGCAAAAGGTTGGTCTTTTTCGCCGGTCTGGACCCGGCCGTCAGTACACGCCCGGCCTTCATGGCCTATCACTTCGCGTCGGTGGCGCACCGGTCTGGCCTCGAAGCCGAGGTAAGGTTGGCCGGAGACGCGGTAGAGATCCTCAAAGATGGAGGGGTTCCGGACCCCGGATACAACAAGCGCCTGCTCAACTACATGAACGAAGCCGTGGAGAGCGGCCTCTTCGTCTCGGTCTGACCGCGCTGCGTGGATGCCCGTGCGGTGTCCGACGACGACATTAGCCGGTGGGGAGCAGTGCGCCGAAACCTGGGCGACATCCTGACCGAGGTGGCCGAAGGCAGTTCAGAACTGGTCTATCTCGGGTAGTCCCTGAACACACTCTCGTCACCATAACACTGGTCCGAGGGTAAACGGAGAAAATGCCTTGGCGCTCGGCCCGGTCGTCAAGAGCAGCCGGGACTATCGTGCGCATCTTCTATATAGGGCTTGATGTCGAGTATGGGCGTGCCGTTCAGCATATCCAGCCTCCGGACGCGGATAGCCGTGCCTTCGACCCCAAGCACCTCCAGGATCGACATACCGATGGGATTTGGTCTGATGGGCGAGCAGATGCTGAAGATGCCCATCTCTTTACCGCGATGCGGGGGCGTTTGTCGGAGGAACCTCGGAGAAAACTCGGGGCTTCGGTGAAAGTTGAAGATCACAACGATGCGCTGTCCAGATTCGATATCTTCGAGTCCTTCCAGATATTCTTCGCCGATAACCAGCGTCCCTTCCACGTCGGAGACACTCCAATGCCTCGGGATCTCCGTGACGTCCATGCTCACGAAACCTATCGGTTTCAACTCAATGACCATGTTGCAACCCTCTACTCTTCGAGTAATCGACTGGAGCCCTCAGAGATGGTGCCAAATGATTTCAGGCTATTACTCCCGTTCCCTTACCACCTTCTTGCCTGGGGTGGTACCGCACGTCTGGCCGGGACTCCTCGCGTAGCCCCGGCCACCTTTGGTTGTTGTGAGCCTTTGCTCCTCTACGAGAGGCGGCGGGCGGTGGGCCTGTCTTCTTCACCTGAGGAGTCGCCTGTCATCTCGTTGCTCCGGTGATAGGCCTTCTGGAGCACCTCCTGCGCCACCTCCCGGCCCCCGAGCCCGAACGCTATCGCCCCCGCCAAAGCTACCGCACCCAGCAGGATCAGGAACGTAGGCGCCGTTAGCTCTACGGCTATTCCAAGCTCGGTTATGGCTGCAAAGACCGCGTAGACGAGGATCGCGTACCGGACCACGCTTGCCAGTATCCCAGACCCCGTAGCCCCCCTCACTATCCCCGAGACAAAGTTCGCCAAGAGTGCGGCTAGGATCAGGATTAGGATGGCGGCGATGATGCTCGGGATGAAGGCGATCAGCTGCGCTAAGACCGCCGAGACCTGCGGGATGCCCAACGCGTCCGTGGCCATCGTAAGAGCTATAATGAAGACAAACCAGAATACCAGCCTGCCGATTACGCTCGCCGGAGTGTAACTGCTCTGAGCCCTGTCAAAGAACTGCTTTATGCCGCCCTTCTCCATCCAGCCGTCAAACCCTATGCTCTGCAGTACCCGGCCTACGACCGCCTGCAAGACCTTGGCTACGATGTAGCCGATGATTAATATGACGATCGCTCCGAGGAGCTGCGGTAGGAACGAGAAGAACGTGCTCAAAGCGTTCTGTAGAGGCTGAATTAGCGTGTCACTCATTTGTTGTAGTAGTCCTTTCTTTCATTAACTTTACTTACGGTCGCCTGCGGCCGGTCCTGGCGCCCACAGCGCCCCCGATAGCCCCGCCGATGAACGGTGCTAGCAGGGCGAGGATACCCGCACCGGTTAGGAGCGTGCCCAGGTTCTGCGGGGCGTCGCTGGGGGTGTTAGGGAGCGTGACGCCGCCGAGGTTGTCGATGAAGCTCAAGCCCAATAGCGCCCCTATGCCCGCCAGGACTATCGTGACAACCAGGGCTAGCACGGGGACCAGGAGGCCGTGCTTGAGTCCGGAGCGGCTCGCGAGGCGTCCGGCTACGTAGCCGCCGATGATAAAGGCTAGAAGCAGCGAGATCAGCAGCCCGACGAGGCCCGCCGTCCCGCCCTCCGTGGCCGAGGAGCTAGCGCTTCCGGCGGCCCCGAAGATGGTACCTACGATAGCGCCAACGATGCCGCTGAGGATCAGGCCTGCTCCGAGGGCTGCGAGCCAGCCAAAGATCACGCTCAGCCAGCTCGTGCCCCGGTCGGTTTCCGACCCCTGGTCGCCATCTCCCCGCCGGTGTGTAACTTGCTGGCCACGCTCCTCGCGAGACTCGCCACGAGACTCGCGTTCAGCACGCACCTCTCCGGCCGGTCTCGGTCCTTCGTTCCCCCGCGGATCGTCCATCCTGCGCCCTTCGGCATCTATGCTCGGGCCGAGCCGCTCTCGCTCCTCGTTCTCCCGCCGCGGCCGCTCTTCCCTGCCGTACTTCTCGCTCACACGCTCTCCTTTGGTAGTGCGGGCTCGATACGAACCCTGCTTTCACGAAGAATAGTTGCTTATACAGTCGCGTCGGCCTGGGAAGCAAAGCGGTCGTAAACCAGGGCAGCGAGGATGCCGCCGATTATGGGGCCGACGATATAGACCCACACAGCCGTGAACTGCCCGGCGACGATCATAGGCCTGAGGGTGCGGGCTGGGTTCAGCGATCCGCCGGTAACGGGACCTGCGATGAGGACGCCGCAGGCAAGCGCGAAGCCGACGGCCAGCGGAGCGATGCCCGCCGGGGCTCGGTCGTCGGTTGCCACCGAGATTATCACGAAGACCAGGATGAAGGTAACGAGTATCTCCACCACGAGCGCCCGCAGATCCCCTACGCTATCCGTCGGGAACGTCGCCGCGACAGCAGCTACCTCCCGGGCACCCTCGCCGAAGGTGATCCAGACAGCGATAGCGCCCAAAACCGCCCCCACAAGCTGCGCTCCGATATAGATCGGCACGTACTGCCAGGAGAACTTGTTGGTCACCGCGAGCGAAAGCGTGACGGCCGGGTTCACGTGCGCCCCCGAGACGTGCCCGATGGCGGCGACTATCACCACGAGCGCGATCCCGAACGCCAAAGCCACGGCGAGCGAGTCGTAGACGGGTCCAGCCGTCGGGCGCTGCAGGATCGCCGCGACCGCGACGGCGCAACCCGTGAATATGAGAATGAAGGTGCCGATGAGCTCGGCGACCGCCGCGCCCACCACATTACTCGAATCGATACTGCTCCCGTACAGTCCGCTCGCCTGCTCCCCTCCCGTACCGCTCTGCCCGCCTGAAACTCGTCCCCTGACCCGGTCCGCCGCCTCGGAGACCCGACCGGTCGCCCCAGAGAAGCCGCTGGACTGAGAGCTGGAACCTCTGTCCGTGCCTCCGTAGCGTCCTTCGTTCGGGTACGGATCGGACATCCGCCGCTCCTCCGACCGCCTCCGCAACTCTTCTTCCTTGTCATGCCTTTCGCTCACGAGATCCTCCCAAATAAAGGAGGGTCCAGGAAGACCCGGACCCTCCCTTCGGCTAGTGTCTGGCTCTTCTTAACTGTCGCGGCGCCCGGTGGTCTCGTCGTCGATGTCGACCTCCTCCTTGCGGACGTCCTCCTCGACAACCTCCTCGTCCTCGACGACGTCCTTGCGGATCCTCAACTCCTCCTTGACTACAGGACGCTTCTCGGTCACCACCTCTTCCTCGACTACCGGCACCGACACCTCATCGTCCCCTATCTCTGTCCCGGTGCCCTCTTCATCCACCGCTACCCTCTCTACGGATACCTCCTCGCGCTTCTTGGGTACGCGCACCTGCTCGCGGTCTGTACGCACTCGCTTGCGCACGTTCATCTTGCCCGCCTCGCGCTCGCGAGTGCCGGCCCGAAGCTCCTCCTCCGAGCGCTGTACCCTGAGCTCATCCTCGTCCTCTAGATGTGTGTTGTCAGGTTCAAGCCCACAACTCCT
>JADDPM010000279.1 GCA_016781885.1 Rubrobacter sp. | reverse complement strand
TTGCGATAGACCTGGGCACGGCGAACACGCTGGTCTTCGTCAGGGGGCAGGGCGTGGTGTTCTCCGAGCCCTCGGTCGTCGCCCTGGACACCAAGACCGAGGAGGTGGTCGCCGTAGGCTCAGCGGCCAAGCGCATGATCGGTCGCACCCCCGCCAACATCGTGGCCATCGAGCCCCTCAAAGAGGGGGTGATCGCCGACTTCGGGGCAACGGAGAAGATGATCGCCCACTTCATCCGCCGGGCGCAGCGTCGGGAGCGCAGGCGCAGGCCCTACCGGTCCCTGGTGGGTCCCAGGGTGGTGGTTTGCGCCCCTTCCGGGGCCACGGGGGTAGAGCTTAGGGCCGTGAAGGAGGCCGCCGAGTCGGCGGGGGCGAGACAGGCCTACGTGATCGAGGAGCCGCTGGCGGCGGCCATAGGTGCGGGACTCCCAGTCGAGGAGCCCGAGGGCTCCATGGTGGTGGACGTCGGCGGCGGTACCACCGAGGTTGCGGTGATCTCTCTGGGGGGCATCGTGACCAAGACCTCCGTGCGAACCGCAGGCAACGAGATGGACCGGGCCATCGCCTCCTTCGTCCAGAGGGAACACAAGGTGGCGGTGGGCACCCAGACCGCCGAGCGCCTCAAGATCGAACTCGGCAGCGCCTTGCCACTGGGGGAAGGGGAGTCGGCGGAGATGAGGGGCAGGGACCTCCTCACGGGGCTGCCCAAGACGGTGGTGGTGACTGGCGAGGAGGTCGGGGAAGCCATAGGCCCCGCCGTGGAGGCTATCGTGGGGGCGGCGAAGAATACCCTCGACCGCACCCCGCCCGAACTCGCCTCGGACGTGATCGAGCGGGGCATGGTCCTGGCCGGGGGCGGCGCCCTCTTGAGGAACCTCGACGAGAGGCTCAGTCGTGAGACGGGCGTGGCGGTGCACGTTGCCGAGGACCCGCTGGAGTGCGTGGCGGTGGGCAGCGGTCGCTACCTGGAGGAGCTTGGGCACCTTTTGAGCAGGACCTCCTCCACCGGCTGACCCCGGTGGTGGCTACAGGGGAAGCGATAGTATGGGGCCGCCGGAGGTCACCGACGGCGTACGGTTGCCGCCTCGCCCCTACCGCTCCTCGGAGACGTCCATAACCACCACGCCTTGCGCTCCCACCCACTCCCCCGGCGGCGTGTTCGTCCTCAGATCCACCCCCACCGTATCGATCCGGAGACACTTATACCTCCATCACAACCTCATACTTCCGGACCGAGGATCACGGTTGTTCACGGTTTCTGCGAGGGTTATCCACAACCTCTTGTGGACAACACGTCGCTCACTTCCATAAACCCGCTGGTTGATCAAGGGTACAGGCGTGATGTAGCGTATCGACCTCGATCACAGGGTACGGTCGGTGCGATTGATCCGGGTGGGACCTTCTCGGATCCTCGTAGCAGCCGCATACCGGTTAGGATCCTACGGATCCTCGCTGATGTCGGCTAAGAGGTTCGTGTGAGAAGTCTGATACCGCTCGTTGAGAGCCGGTTTACCCTCGGTAGTCTCG
>JADDPM010000136.1:988-5592 GCA_016781885.1 Rubrobacter sp. | reverse complement strand
TGCTCGCTCATCCGGCGCTCCGCTTGTTCGCGGCGTCCACGGGCTTCTTCCTTCTGTTTTGTGCGCAGCTTGCGCACCTCTTCTTCGGGGGAGTAGTTCTCGGGCTTGTGGGGGCACATAGGCAGTAGCCTCCTTCCCATGCTCTAGCGACGCCTACCCCGTCTCTTGGTAGGTCCTTACCACGGGGGTGCGGCGCCCAAACGAAGGACCCCGGCCGGGTCGTCGTCTAGAATGGAGACTGTGCCCACCTGGAATGAAGACGAAGCCACGAGGATCGCCGCGGCTGCCGAAGAGTGGATGCGGGAGCACCAGCCTCCTGGCTACACCCCAACCCCCGAGGAGAGCCAGAGGATGTCAATCTTGCATTCCCGGCGTCAAGAAGCGGAGCGGATGAAGGACATGGGCGCTTGGCAGCAGATCCACATGTCCCTCCTGTGCCTGGCGATCGCCTCCTACCGTAGGTTCGCCAGCCCACCGTGATTCTTTGCTGCTTTAAGCCTTGGAGACGTTGTTCGCCTGGGGACCCTTCTGACCTTGGCCAACCTCGTAGGTCACCTTCTCGCCTTCCTCGAGGTTCCTAAACCCCTCACCCGCGATAGCGGAGAAGTGCACGAATACATCCTCGCTCCCATCGTCCGGGGTGATGAAGCCGTAGCCCTTATCCTGGCTGAACCACTTCACTGTTCCTTGAGGCATACGCTTTCTCCTTCCCCTTACTTCCCTGGCGGACAACTTACCCTTGCAACTAAAAATTCTAAACGCAAATAGGCCGGAGCACCTACACAGAGAGAGTGTGCGTAAGGACCCCGGCCCGGCTCCTAGGGTACGCTTCCTCTTTGGGGACGGCACTCGCTTGCTGGTGGGCGTCTGTGCAGAGCCTGGGAGCGGTCTGTAGGATTGGCAGCTATGGACTACGAACGCCCTCAGACGGCCTCAGAGCATCCCTGGTGGCGGAGATGTTTGGGGGCTAGGAGGAGGGGCACATGACCGAATACGTGAGCGGGGAGCTGGGCGGGAAGATCAAAGCCATCATCTGTGAGTGGTCGAAGCGGGTCAAGGAGGGGACGGAGCCAGACAGCAACCTGCAGAGCGCTACCATCTACGAGCGACTGATAAGTGAGGGCGTCGAGGTTCCCGACCACGCCATGAGCGAGATTCTGGTAGAGCTGGCGAAGGGCGGTCAGATAAAGCTAACGATGGATACCCGACCCAGCGGCGAGCCCAGCAAATACGGCAGCATGACCATCCATGGCGTAAGCCCGGACTTATGTCCATAGCCCGCCCGGCCACCAGCGGCGCTCAGAGTCCCATAGAGCACCGCTGGTGGTGGCGGAGGATGTTCGGAGGATAGATATAGGTGGAACACCGCCACAGGATGACCCTGGAACGGATGCGGGAGCACCTAGGCCGGGCCGACAGCGAGCTCGAGGCCGCTCAGCACTTCTTGGACCCCGAGACGAGTGACGAGGACGAGATGGCTTTCGTGAGAGCTATCGCCGACGCCAGAACCCTGGTGGGCGACGCCCTGGAGACCGCGCGGTGGCGGCTTGAGGAGACGGAGCGTGAGTAGGCTGTTCGGAGGGAGCACAAGGCGTGGACGAGCAAGATGAACCGGTACGGGTTCCCGCGGGCGTCTACCGGGGTTTGATGGCCGTACGGCACTCGGGGCGAGCCAACATGCTAGAGGTGGACACGGTGCAGCATGTGGCTAACGAGTTGGGGTATCACGATGCGGCTGGCTGGATCGAAGCGAACCGCAGTGCCTACATCCGGGGCGTGCATAACGGCTTCGTAGTTGCTGATATGGGAGCAGAGGAGGGGTGAGTAGACGCCTAGGAAGTCTTGCACAGATAACCGCCTCAAAGCGGGTAATGCTTCGACTAGCCCGGTGACAAAGGGCTGGAGTTCCCTACACAGAGAGAGGGTGTAAGGACCCCGGCCATCCTCCGCCCCTATACGGGCGGGGCTATGCAGAATCCTGCATGGCGACTTTTTCAACTGGCTTGCCCCTTCCAGGCAACTCGGTGAATAAGGGCGTCGTCAGGAGTTGCAGAGGTCGAGGCTCACGCCGCTTATCAGGAGGTCGCCGTGCTTACGGACTTCCTCTTCGCGCTGGGGGCGAAGCACAACCGTTATCAGACCGCCCACCCTGAAGGCGTTGAGAATGGCACTCATCTGATAGTTGGGGACCTCCAACCCCTCCTCTAAGAGCAGCCGGTAGACGACGGCGCTCTCCAAAGAGCCTCCCGCTCCTTCCCACTCCTCGCAGAGGATCTCGCGTACCTTCTCGGCCAGCTCTTGACCGCCGTCACTATTAGCCACCGAACATAAGATAAACCGCGAGGAGCTGTTGGTCCAAACTCTAGATGTGAAAGAAGCCCGCGTGGACACCTGAACTTCGGAGATCACCTCTTCTACGAGCTTCGGAGAGGAAGGGCCGGAGCCCCTACACAGAGAGTGGGTAAGGACCCCGGCATAAGGTCGGCGGGTTCGATAGAGGAAAGAGATTTAGGGGCTGGAGCCTCGACACACCCCTGACTAGACCGTCGGAGATCCCAGATTCCTCTCCCGACCCCGAGCAGCAATGCTTTGGAGCCGGCTGCCTCAGTAGGGAAGGTCAATGTCGCGGGGCATCGGGTAGCTTCTTCGGTCTCCACCGGCCTTCTTCTTCGCGGCCACAGCCAGCTCATCGGCCCGGTCGTTGCCGCTCTTGTGCGGGCCTGCGCTCTTGGAGTGCCCCTTGACCTTCCTCCATCGCACTTCCTGGTGACGCTGTGTCGCTTCCAGGAGCCTCTCCCACAGGTCTCTGTTCGCCACCGGCTCTTTGATGTGGTTGAGCCATCCGTTCTCCTGCCACTTCTTGTACCAGCCCCTCCTCATGCAGCTGATGAGGTAGGACGAGTCGGAGTAGACGGTCACGACGTGCCCCTCGTCTATGGTTTCCAGGGCAACGCAGGCGGCGGTCAGTTCCATCCGTAGGTTTGTGGTGTTCTGCTCGCCGCCGCTGATCTCCACGGTCTTGCCCTGCCAGGTCAGAACGGCCCCGTAGCCTCCGGGGCCACGGGAGCCACTGGATGCACCGTCGGTATAGGCTTGGGCCTCTGGCTTAGGCAAGGGCGCCGGCGCTCCTGTATGGGTGGATGTAGTCGCTGGCTTCTTCAGAACCCCTCCATTCGCCCTTCGGTGGTGTACCTCCACCTGCGGAAGTAGTCCAGGGGTTCTGCTGCCGGATAGGAGCCACCCCCGAAATCGTCGAGGCCGATGATGCCGTCCCTTGGGTGTGCGCTGAACTCGGCGTAGACAAGAGCCTTCTCCGCCTGCCGAACCGTGGCATAGTCCCAGGCGTACTGCGGTTCTTTCAGAGAACGTCTCCCCGCGACGATCCTGGCCCCGAAAGGAGTTCGGCAGACGGCTGCCTCGCAGCCCATGTGGAGCTTCCTGCTGCTCACGTAGCCCCGCTCGTCGACTTCCTCAAGGGTGAAGAGAGCGGGGTCGTCATTAGCTTCTGGCGGATGCTCCAGCGGCTGCGCTGGCGGGTCCTCCACCGCAGAGGATGGGTCGGCGGGCGCTTGGGAGGCTTCCGATATCATCACCCACATCATCCACAGGCTGACGGATATCACCAGGCCCTCCAGCCCGAGCATTAACCACGCAGCCCAGATCATCAACTCGCGTCTTCGAGGTCGCTCATCTTGCCCACCGCCGCTAATAGCCCGCCGTGCGTATTCTCCGCCTTCAGATTCTACGCCCTCCGGTCACCACTCGGCGTAGTATTCACCCATATATTGCTTGTCAGTTCATGGGAGAATCCGAAGGCTTCCTGCGAAGCTGCGTTCAACGTGGTTCAAATGTCCTTCAAGCCAACGCCGTGCCCGTAGGGGCCCTCTGGGCCGTGCTACGTAAAACAACATTTAAAATGGCTTTACGTGCCAAGGGCGAAGGAATAGATGTGACGCTGCACCTTGCGGTTCACCGTAAACCAGCCCCAGGTTCATTCCGCCATACAAGGGAGGGGGTTGCGGCGGAAAGAAAGCGCTCTATGGCAGCCGCCCGGGGGGTTGTTCTCTCTAACGGTTGGCTTCCCCGTCTGGCATCTCACTGCGGACCTCCTTGCTCGACACCTCGCGCGCGGCATCTCCGACGGCCTCCTCGTACAGGCGCTCGGCCTCCCGCTCGGCCTCTTTCTCCTCCTCGCGCCGCGCCGCTCTGACCCCCTCGCCGTAAGATCCGTTCTGGGACTCCAGGTAGGGGCGGAGGAGATCTATGGGGATAGGGAGGATGATGGTGGAGTTCTGGTTGACGGCGATCTCGCCCATGGTCTGAAAAAGCCTCAGCTGCAACGCCGTCGGGCTCTCGAGCCTGTCGGCAGCCTGCCTGAGGCGCTCGGAGGCCTGGTACTCGCCCTCCGCGGCGATGATCTTGGCCCGCCTCTCGCGCTCGCTCTCGGCCTGGCGGGCCATCGCCCGCTGCATCTGCTGCGGGATCTCGACGTCCTTGACCTCGACCACGCTGACCTTGATGCCCCAGGGGTCGGTCTGCTCGTCTATGATGTTCTGGAGCTCATCGTTTATCTGCTCCCTGTTTGTCAGGAGGTCGTCGAGGTC
>JADDPM010000136.1:0-949 GCA_016781885.1 Rubrobacter sp. | reverse complement strand
CTGGCTGGTGGCGAGGACGTGGTTCTCGACCTCGATGACGCTCTTGTTGGGGTCGACCACCCTGAAGTAGACGACGGCGTTCACGCGGGCGGGCACGTTGTCGCGGGTGATCACATCCTGCGGCGGCACGTCCATGGTGACGGTCCTCAGGTCCACCTTGACCATGTTGTCTATAAACGGCAGCAGGATGAAGAGCCCTGGACCCTTGGGCCCTCCCTGGACGCGCCCCAGGCGGAAGATGACCCCCCGCTCGTACTCCTTGACTATCTTGATGGCGCTTATCAAGACCGAGGCGACGAATATCGCGATTATCACCAGGACGATGGCCGAGAAGCCTATCCCCACCGCCTGCACCAACGCGAGACCCATAAGATCCTTCTCCTCTTCGGTTATGGCGGGCCCCGACGGGCCCGGATCACCCCGATTGTACCACCGCGGAAGCTAGACCCAGAGCCACGAAAAAGGGAGGCCCGCTAGGGACCTCCCCCTGTTCAGTGGTGGCTACGGTTTTCGGTCGAGCGGAGCCCCTATCCCGGGGGCCGCCGGGCGTTCACCTAAAACGGCGCCGGGATGAAACTCCTCTATAAGAACGTGATGTGGACGTGATCCATGTGGCCGGGGCATGGTTCTTCCCAGCCGTGGACGTAGTTGACGTAGAGGTCCTGCCAGCATGTGTACTCGACGTCGTAATTAGCCACAGCGTAATCGCGTACCTGATTGCCGAGCCTCACGTCGGTGGTCCAGACATCCAGGTCCATGCCATCCCAGTGGAAGTCGCTGTAGCCGATCCCTGTAACCCTCAGCCCAAACTTGTCCTGGAGGTCGCAGCCGGCCTCCGCGACGTGGGGCTCCACGCCGCCGAAGTCGTCACCGCACGAGGAGGACCCGCCGCCGCCACCAGACCTCGAAGCCGGCGCCGACGCCGTAGCCGAGGCAGTAGAATCGTCCC
>JADDPM010000135.1 GCA_016781885.1 Rubrobacter sp. | reverse complement strand
CCTCGTCCCGAACGAGGCGCGCTACCAGGCTGCGCTACGTCCCGACTGCGGAGCACATTATAGCAGTCAGCATCCGGCTGTCAGCCCTCGGCAACAGTTTCTAAGATTCTCCGCCGCGTGGAGGTCTATATAGCACGCGGGTAAATTTATCGGAATGCGATCGGCATCTACAGTACACCCCCGACTTACCAGGGCGGGACTCACCCAAAAGGAGCACCTCGGCGGTGACCGGCGAAGAAGCACGACGGCGCAGGGAGGAGAGCGCAGGGAGCGATTAGAAAATCTTGAGAAGAGCAAGGAGTCGCTGGAACGTCTCAACGCCGAGAACCGACCTCCGAGCAGAGAAGAGATCGAGGAGCGAGAACGGCGGGAGATCGCCCGGAGCGCAGGCCGGAGCCCGCTAATGCTCGTCTTACTCTTTTCAGTGCTCCTCTTCTAAAAAGCGATCAGGAGTGACGAACCCGGCGACTCGGTACCGCGGCCGGTCGGAATCCTGGCCGGCGCCTCGTTCGCCCACTTCGCGTTTCGATACCTGGGATGGGGGCGGAATGCCGCGAGGTTCCTTTGGTTGGCCTGCCTGGTCGGGATCTTGATCTTCCCGCCTCCCTTGCCAACCGCCATCCCCACACCGGCCAACATCGTCTACGGGGTGGTTGAGGGTTTCTTGCTCGGAACAGCGGTTATCGCTGTGGAGAGATACCAGCGGCTCTCGGACGAAGATCCCCGCCCCTGATTACCCCGGTCTCCGAGAGATACGGAACCGTCCGAAGAAGGGCCTTCTCCGCCAGGTGGTTACGCGGTTGCGTACGAAAAGGAACTGGCCGCTCAACGTCTCCGATAAGGCTGGCCTGCCTAAAGTACCACCGCCCTGACCGCTCGTAAGAAGCCGGGCTGAGTCCCTGGTAGATCCAGGCACCCAAGCAAGATCCGCAACATCCGCTTCGATCCCCTTGACAATAGCCCTAGCCAGCTTTACCATCCTTGTGGATGTTGTGTGGATGTTTAGGAGATGGTGAGAGATGGCGGCCACTGAGCTAGAGAAGATAACGATCAACATGGCGCCGGTGGATTTGGGGCAGATCGATCTGTTGGTGCAGGAGGGCTTCTACCAGAACCGCACCGACTTCATCCGCACGGCGATCCGCAACCAGCTCAACACGCACGCCGAGGCAGTCCGGCAGACTGTCGCCCGCAAGACGCTGGTGCTCGGCCTGCAGCACTACACTCGCCGCGACCTGGAGGAGGTGCGCGCGGCCGGCGAGACGCTAGATATCAAGGTGCTGGGCCTGGCAAGCATCGCGGACGACGTCCCCCCGGAACTAGCCCTGGAGACCATCGGCTCCGTCGTCGTGCTGGGCGCCTTCCGGGCGAGTCCGGCCGTGAAGACGGCGCTTGCGGGCCGGATCCGTTCGTCTTGATGAAAGTCGTACTGAACGAGAGAGGAGAACTTATTTATGAATAACCAGATGCAGGGCGGAATGGCGGAGGCTACACGCCTCATGCGTGAGGGCCGGCTCGCCGAGGCGACCGCCGTCATCCAGAGCACCCTCGGAGGGCCCCTCGGGGGCGCGTTCGGCCCGACGGCATCTCCGGACGGCCCCGGCGGCCCGACCGAAGCGTCCTCCTATATCGTGGACGAAGCCCCGCAGCCCATGGCGCCCCCACGAACTAGCCCAACCGAGCATACCCTTCGGCCCGCCCCCAAACCGCCCCGAGGCTTCCGCAGAATGCCGCGCTCGCCCGGCGGCCTGCCCGGCGCTACTCCCCAACCGGCAGAAGGCGTGCCCGCGCCCGAGGCCGTTCCGGCGGGAGGACGGTTCGTCGAGCGATCTTATACCAACCGGGCCGGGACCCGCGCTTACAAGCTGTACATTCCAAGCGGCTACGTTGGGCAAGCGACGCCGCTGGTGGTCATGCTCCACGGCTGCACTCAGAATCCGGACGATTTCGCTGCCGGTACCCGCATGAACGCGCTCGCCGAGGAGCATACCTTCCTCGTCGCCTATCCCGCGCAGGCCCAGAACAACAACATGCAGAAGTGCTGGAACTGGTTCAAGGACGCTGATCAGCAGCGCGAAAGGGGCGAGCCGTCCATTATCGCCGGCATCACACGCGAGGTCGTCGCCGAGATGGTCTCGACTCGGGCCGGGTGTACGTGGCCGGGATGTCGGCCGGCGGGGCGATGGCCGCCATCATGGGAACGACCTACCCTGACCTGTACGCTGCGATGGGCGTCCACTCCGGCCTGGCCCCCGGCGCCGCCCACGACCTCCTCTCTGCGTTCTCCGCGATGCAAAACGGCAAACCGCCTCGGGAGGTCCCCATCGTGGCCACCGCCCACGTAGCGCCGGCGATCGTGTTCCACGGGGACCGCGACACGACCGTTCACCCGCGCAACGGGGACCAACTACTCGCGTGCTTCGCCGCCAGCGCTGGCGGCCCGGACTCCGCAAGTAAGCCGGCCCCACGGGCGAAGATACGCCGGGGTCAGGTACCCGGCGGGCACGCCTACACCTGCGCTACTTACCACGACGCGGACGATCATGCCGTCGTAGAGAGATGGACGGTCCACGGGCTCGGACACGCTTGGTCAGGCGGGGGCCTCTCCGGCTCGTACACCGACCCCAAAGGCCCCGACGCTTCGGCGGAGATGGTGCGGTTCTTTTTCCAGCACCCGCGGCGGGAGCCGATAGGCTAGCCGAACGATTGGCTGGCGCGGGGGCAAGACGCACTTCGTATCAAGGACCTGTGTCTTGCTCCCGCGAAAGATCTTGAGGCTTTCTCAGAGCCGAGCGACGGAGAAGCTGGCCGCTAAACGGCTATAAAAGCCGCGTCCCGGCCAGCATATAGTTCGAGGGCGGCGGCTACGGCCTCGGCGACGGTGGTAGGGTAGTAAGGGTCGGAGGCCAGGTCCAACTCGCGTGGGTTGGTGAGGTAGAGGGGCTCGAGCAGGACGGCCGGGATGTTGGTCTCGCGCAGGATGTCGTAGGAGCGGCCGAACTCGCCGATGTCTCGCGTGCCCAGGGCCTGGCTTACACCTTTCTGGACGTAGGTCGCCGCCATGCGGCCCCGGTGGGACTGATAGCCCAGGCGGCTGAAGTAGAAGGAGGCCGTACCCTCGGCGCGGGGTGACTTGTGGTGGGCGTGGCGGATGGAGACGACCATCTTCGCCCCCGCCGCGTTAGCGAGGTAAGCCCGGTCGGAGTTCGAGACCTCCTCGTCCCCGCTGCGAGTAAGAAGGACCTCGCGGGCGGGCAGGATCTGGGCTAGCTCCTGGGCCACGGACAGGTTCAGGTCCGCCTCGTCCAGGCCGGGGTCCCCGGGGAGAACGTATCCCCTGTGACGGCCACCGTGGGCGGCGTCGATGACGATCGCGCCAGAGAAGAGGTCCTCGGGGAAGTAGCCACCGTTCTTGTCCGGTAGCTGGTGAGTACCCAAAGTTTGGGTTGCATAGGTCTTGAGGACTTTGAAGACCCCGTCGTCCACGACACCGTCGACGGTAAGCCCGGCGTTGCGCTGGAACTCCTTGAGCGCGCGGGCCGTGCGCTCGTCGAAGATGCCGTTCACGGCACCGGGATCGAAGCCGAGGTCGTTGAGCATCCGTTGGAGTTCCATGACATCGGCCCCGCGGAAGGGAGGCTGACGTAGATAAAGATAGATGCGACCGCCGGCGCGATAGCCAGCCTCGACGATCTCGTTCCAGGTAATCTCCCCGACCACTCCGTCGGCGAGGATGCCCATCCCCTGCTGGAACTCCCTGACGGCCAACTCGGTCATGGGCCCGAAGACTCCGTCTATCCCCCGGTTGCCGAGGTCCAGACCAAGCGCCTGTAGCTTGGTCTGGAGATCCACGACCTCATATCCTCTATCTCCCTTGCGCAAAGCGCGCACAGTCTAGGTCAGCTCCTCGAATAGTGGGGTCGAGCGAAGGTACATGCGGTCTCCGGGTGGTAGTTCAAAGTAGCGCGCCGGGCTCTCCGTAAGAGACGCCCGGCGCGAAGGGCCGTAGGGCAGATAGGCTCCCTTGCGGGCTCCGGATCTAACCCTCTACCACCCCAAGGATGTCGTCGGCGTCGAGGATCATGTAGTCCTCGCCATCGAGGCTGATCTCGGTCCCCGAGTACTTGGCGAAGACGATGACATCTCCCTGGCTGACCTTCAGGTCATCTCCCTCGCCAACCGCGACTACCTCGGCCGTCTGCGGCTTCTCCTTGGCCGTATCCGGCAACACGATCCCCGAGGCGGTCTTCTCCTCGCGCTCCACCATCTTTACCAGTGCCCTCTCACCAAGCGGCCTGAAGTTCATCAGCTACCTCCTTTTCTCGTCGAATTTAACACCCTCCCGCATGCCCGAGGGTCCGCCGGAGCGGCTACGTTCCACGCAAGAGATTGTAACCGGGCGGGTTACGAGAAGCAATCGTGCGAGGCTATAACCCGAGCTGCGAGGCGAGCTGGTTCTTGGGCAGGGCGCCGACGGCCTGCTGGGTTACCTGGCCGCCCTCGAAGCGGGCGATGGTCGGGATGCTCGTGATCCGGTAGCTCATCGCGGTCTGGGGGTTGTCGTCCACGTTCACCTTCACGAAGTGCACGTCGTCGCGGCTCTCGCTCATCTCGTCCAGGATCGGAGAGATCCTGCGGCACGGCACGCACCACGGCGCCCAGAAGTCCACTATGACCGGCTTCTCCGAGCCCAAGACCTCGCTCTCGAACGTAGCGTCTGTAACGTCAGCGACTGCCATCAACCTCACCTCCAAAGTTCGTAAAACCTTCTCCAACAGGACCAGTCTATCATGCCCCAACGCCTCTTTAGCCGATGCCGACGACGGGCGAAATACAGGAGAAGTCCTGTGTTTTCGCAACGCTCCGAGCCCCGGAACCAGCCGGAAACAGGAGCCGGTATCGTCTAGAAGCGCTCCAGGCTCTCGGCGACGAGTGCCTCTACCCGGACGGCTTCGGCGAGCTCCTCGGCCCGGCGCGCCTCGAAGATGCCCGCGCCTAAAGTCTCGGCGTTCGCGGCTGCGCATCCGGCGGCCAAGCGCACGGACCCGGCCGGTGAGAGCTTGCGGTGAAGTAGACCGGCGAGCAGGCCCGCCAGGTAGGCGTCACCACTCCCGATAGTCGAGAGCGCCTCGACCTTCGGCGCCCGGGCAGAGAACACCCCGTCCTCCGTCTTCAGGTAGGAGTAACCCTCGGGCGAGGTCGCGCACGCCCTCTCGGCCCCGAGTTCGACGAGCCTGTGGAGGCCCCGGAGAAAGTCTTCGTGTTCTATGAAGTCGAAGCCTACGGCGCTCTCGGCCTCGTGCTGGTTCGGGCTTACGAGAGAGGGGTTTGCTTTTATCGCCGCCTTCAGTACCCTCGGCGGGGCGTCTACTACCGTGTAGAGGCCCCTCTCGCGGGTCTCGCGCACGAGGCCGGCTATAAAGTTCTCGTCCAGGTTCGACGGCAGGCTCCCGGCAAAGACGACCGCGGTCGCGTACTCCATGAGAAACTCCAGGCGACGGGAGAACTCCTGGGCCTCTTCGGGAGAGACGGCGGGGCCGTGTTCGTTGATCTCCGTTTGCGTGCCCGTGGTAGGGTCGACGATGGCGGTCGAGGTGCGGCTGGGGCTCTTTATCTCG
>JADDPM010000278.1 GCA_016781885.1 Rubrobacter sp. | reverse complement strand
TCCTCGTAGCCGCGCCAGCGGTTCTCGCCCATCACGAAGACCTCGACGGGGGGCTGGTCTTGGAGCGCCTCCTCTCTGCCCTTGAGGGTGGCCTCGAACCAGCGAAGGTGGTAGTCGGTGACGTCGCCGTTGTAGTTCAGGAACTGGCCGGAGGAGGCGAGGCCGAAGTCGAGGTCACCGGCAATACTAGGGAAGGTTACGGTGTGGGTCCACGGGCCTACGAGGAGCCTCGGGGGCCTCGTACCTCTCTTGTCCGCGACCTTTTTCATGGCCTCGTACTGTCTCAGCGTCTCGCCGAGAAAGATATCGTACCAACAGCCGATGTGGAAGGTCGGAGCCTCGACTCTCTCGTAGCGGCCGTCTATGTTCAGGTAGCTCCAGATATCGCTGTCTATCCTGTGCTCGAAGGCGCCGAACATGTACGGTGCGACGTGGGCCGGGTCCGGCAGGTCCATAAGGGGAAGAATGTCGTACTCCTCCGGGATGTGGTCTATGGCGTGTACCTGGGCGGGCAGCAACTCCTTGAGCCTCTCGTGGTCGCTCCGGTACTCGCGGAAGAGGGTGTCGAGGGCGAGAACGCCCTGTGACCAGTAGAGCCACAGGCCCAGCTCCCGCACCCCGCCCCGGAACTGATCCCCGTTCAGGTAGTTGCCCCACGTGATCCCCGGCGCCATGCTCTTTAGCGACGGCGGTTGCATGACGGCGGCCTGCCACTGGGTCATACCGAAGTATGACGCCCCATACATCCCGACCGTACCGTTCGAGCCCGGTAGCTTCGCCGCCCACTCGACCGAGTCGTAGCCGTCCTCAAACTCGTGCACGGACGGGTTCCATTCTCCCTCGGAGCCGAAGCGCCCCCGGACGTCCTGGATCGCGACTATGTAGCCGTGTTGCGCCGCCTTTATGGCGTTCAGGTAGTTCGTGGTGGTGGGCATGTGTTTGCCGTAGGGCTGGCGTGTGAGGAGGACCGGGTACTCGCCGTCCCCGGCGGGCCGGTAGACATCGGCCACGAGGGTCGTGCCGTCACGCATCTCGGCGGGGACGTCCTTCTGGATCAGGATCTCTCCCGCAAGGACCATCGCTATCCCCTTTCAGGGTTTTGTGCAGGTTGCGGCAGTTGTGAGGATGCGTATTCTACGCGAGCGTGTAGTCCTTGAACTGCTCGCGCAGCTTCATCTTCAGGAACTTGCCGGTGGCGGTCTGGGGTATCTCCTCGACGAACTCGTAGGCGTCGGGGAGCCACCAGTTAGCGAAGTCGCCTTTTAGATGCTCACGAAGCTCGTCAGCGGTCACGCTCTCGCCCTCTTTGAGGACTATTGCCGCCAGAGGACGCTCGTCCCACTTCTCGTGGGGGACGGCTATGACGGCTGCCTGAGCTACGGCCGGATGGGCCATTAGGGCGTTCTCGAGCTCGACGGAGCTGATCCACTCTCCCCCAGACTTGACGAGGTCCTTGTCGCGGTCGGTAATCTTGATAAAGCCGTACTTGTCTATGGTGACGATGTCGCCCGTCCTGAACCAGCCGCCCTCGGAGAACTTGTCGTCGCCCTCCTCGGTGTTGAAGTAGCTCTTGATGATCGAGGGTCCCCTGACCTCGAGCTCGCCCATCGTCTCCCCGTCCCACGGCACGAACCCCTCGTC
>JADDPM010000277.1 GCA_016781885.1 Rubrobacter sp. | reverse complement strand
CGCCGCGTAGTCCCGGCGCACCCCCTCGGCGAAGCTCTCCAGTTCCGACGGGCCGCTCCCGCGTGCTTCGCCCAACCATCGATCGAGATCGCCCGACTTCCGCTCTCGGAGCATCCGCAGGAAGCGCCGGGTGAGTTGGTGTGCGATCGAGGCATCGGGGCACACCCGCAGCAACTCCGCGAGCTGCTCCCTCTGAGCATCATCTAGAGCGTCCTCGTCGCGCAGCAGCAACCAGGAGGCTCTCCTGGGCGCGAGCTGCGGCTCCGACGCCCTCAGGATGTGGAGCTTGGGCGCCGGGTCTCGGGTCGTTGCGAGCAGCCCCTTCCTCAACCGCAGGATGTACCGATAGATGCTGTGCTTGGGGCCCGAGTACCCCTGCTCGCAGACCTCCCTCCAGATCTGGGTCCGATTGTGACAACCCTCCTCCCAACGCTTCCGTATGTACTCCTCGTGCTCGTCGAGCTCCCTGTAGCTCCTGCGCCTGACTCTGCGCTCCGGGAAGCCAGCAGCCGCGATCCAGCGGTTGGCCGTGCGCTCTCCGATACCCACCGACCTCGCCGCATCCTTGATGGTCGCGCCCCGCTCCCGCAACTCCATCAGCCTTCGATAGCGTTGCAGGCGCTCCTCGCGTCGAGACTTCTGCTTTGCCTTCTGCTCAGGGGAGGCTGCCAGAGGGGATGTTCCCGACTCCAGATCCCATCGACCCAGCCCAGAGAGTATCCCGCCCGCTTGACTGGCGTTCCCTGCCGTGATGCGCCCGATCTCAGGCAGGTGCGACCTGTTCCGGTTGAACAGTTCCTCCAGCGCATCGCCCAGATTTTTCGTCAGGTGCCAACGGTCTGCTACCTGCACGGCCCCTGGCGCTCCCCGTGAGGCACCATCGGCGTATATCGCACCCCTATCGCGGCTGATCACCTCCACTCCGGGATGCTGACTCAGCCAGTGGGTGAAAGACTCGACCGAGGCATCGGGTAGAAGGTCGATGGGGCGGTGATGCTCAAGGTCCACCAGGATAGTCCCGTACCTGTGGCGCTTCCTCCACGCCCAGTCGTCTACGCCCAACACCTTCGGACCTTCCACTTCTGGGGAGGGTGCCGTGCGCATCAGGTTGAGCAAGGTGTCGCCGCTGATGGACATCCTCAGTTCGCCAGCGAGCCTCGACCCCGCTTCGCCCCCTAGAGCGAAACCGATCTCCAGGAGTGCCAGGCGCAGCCTCTCGGTGCGCCTGGCGTAAGCCCTGGCTATATCCAGCCTCTCCGAGAACAGCTTGCGCGAGCAGCACGGGTTCTGACAGTGGAAGTGGCGGGTGCGGACGCGCAAGGTCACGGGTAGATCGCCGGACGGCAGGTCGGCGAGGCTACGCATAGAGTACCTGTGTGTCTTGGAGGAGGGATGTCGGCATACCGGACAGCGGGCCGTGTCGCCGGTGGTCGCCAGGGTGATGATGGCGGCTCGCTCCTCGATGACCACCCTGTCGATCCTCAGGTTCTCGGGTACCCGCCACAAGCCCAAGTCCATACGGCAAGCCCTCCAAACTTAGACGACCCAGCGTAAAAACTCGTCGCCATGCTAGAGGACATATACTACATCTGCTACCCACCACCCAAAGCCCGGAAGAAC
>JADDPM010000038.1 GCA_016781885.1 Rubrobacter sp. | reverse complement strand
GAGGTCGTCGAGGAGGACGTCCGCAAGGAAGAGGTAGATGTAGACGACGAGGTTACTACGCGTGGCAAGGGGCGTGACGCGGACCGCGACGACACATGGCGCCGCGACGTGGAGTAGGGATGAACACGTAAGTAGCCATTAACGAGAGGCGAGCCTGAGTTCGGGACCGCCTCTCGGGCGAGAAGGAGGTTTCGTGAGTGAGAGGCGAGGTAGGGGAGAAGATCTCGGGAGGCGCGAGGCCGAGGAGCGCCGGGCGGACAACCCGCGCATCGACGTCGAGGGGCACGCGAGGGAAGAGCGGCAGGGGGAGACCCTGCGCGAGGAGTCCGGGCCACGCCGGTAGGCAGGCCGGGTCACCTTCAGAGCAGCGTTCGAAGGGTGACGGGGAGCGGGGCACGAGTTGGGCCAGCGTGATCTTTGGCTGGCTGGCGGCCCTGGGGCGAGCCTGGTCTTGAGCGGCATAGTGGGTGCTGTGGTAGGCACGATCTTCGGGGGCGCGGGGAGCTCCGGCAGCACGGAAGTCGGCGCTACGGGCCTCATAGGGCTCCTGATAACGCTGCTACTGGCGTTCCTCATAGGTGGCTATGTCGCCGGGCGCTTGGCGAGCCGCTCCGGAGTCAAGCACGGCTTGCTGGTCCCCTTGGTAGCCTTGATAGTCACCATACTACTGGCCCTCATCGGACCGCTTATAGGGGCCAACTCCATTCAGAACCTCAGCGGCGTGACGCTTCCCGGCCTCCCCAACGACGCCCCGCAGAACCTGGGCGCGATCCTCACCGCCGCGGGCATCCTCGCTCTGCTCTTTCCGTTTATCGGAGGGCCCATCGGCGGCGCCCGGGGCGCGAGAACCGGCCGGAGGCGTCCGTAGCCGAGTAACGAGATAACTAGAGGAGGACATTGATGAGCGGGGCGGCGCGACCGGAATATTGGTTGATCACGAGGCACGAAGATTCCTGGATGGACGTTTTTACCATCGAGCTTACCGGCGAGGTAATGCTCCCCATTTTTGGCCATAAAGAAGAGGCTAACGCGTTCCTCCGGTCCGGGATCCGGGGGGAAGGCTGGCGGACCAGAGCGACGACGACCGGAGAGCTCGTTTCGTTGCTCTACGGGCCGTTCTCGGAGGCTACCCTGGTCACGCTGGACCCGGCGGCGGGCATCGAGACCGGAACGACGGCGATCTTGGCGGGCATGCGACGGAAGGACTTTGTGGACTTCCTCCTGCGGGAAGGAGGGCCCAACGCCCCCGTGCGCAACGATCGTATATCCCTCCTTCCCTCTGGTGCGTCCGATAAGACCGTAGCCTAGTCGTTCATGAGACACGCGACGCCTTAGGGGCGAGATAGCGAGACAAGCACAACGCGAGGTGGTAGAGCCGGGGTCACTTTGCCCGGTCGCGGTAAGTCTGTTGAATAATTCGGTCGCGAGGGGCGCGTGATCGCGTTATGAGGATGGATCGCGAGGGGTACGCTGGCCGGTCCGGGGAGCCGGCGACATACGAGGACTACATGCTCTGTGACCCTTTGGGTAATAAGATCGGGAAGGTCGAGAGATTCTTCGTCGACGGCGACGGCGAGCCGGCTTGTGTAAGGGTAAGGATAGGGCTGTTCGGTCGCACATCCGTCCTTCTCCCGGTCACGCGGATCACCGTAGACTAGAAGAAGCGGACTATCCTGCTGAGGTAAAGGACGACAAGAGCCCGGTCGCTTGCAGGCGGCGGAGTAATGAGAAGAGCCACCGTTTCCCGGGTCTGCGGACCGTGAGCAGCGGTACTTCTAGTTACCCGTCTCTTTGCGAGGCCGGAAGGTCACCGGATGCATGCCTCGCTATGCGCCGGTGGTTGTTACACTGGCGGGCGTCGTGGATGCGGAGAGGCGGTTCGAGGAGGAGAAGGCTCGCATAAAGGCCCGGTACCGCGAGGTGCTGAAGAGCTCGGTAGAGTTCGAGAAGAGGATCCGGGACCGCTGGCGGCAGAAGAACCGCGAGAAGAACGAGCGCATCGCGGGCTCGAAGCGCGCCTCGCGGAACTCGAACGAAAGTTAGAGGACGCGAAGGACTAATATCGAGAATGACCGACCGTATCGAGCTTACGGATCGACTTCGTGGACCGGTATCCCGCATCCAATCGGACGGTGGTGAGCGAGGGCGCGCTCAGGACGGGCGCCGGGACACTAGCCCGCGAACCTCTTTTAAGGCTCGTCGCTTTAGGGGTCGTCGCGGTCGAGCCGGGCACCCAGCGTACCGGGTGTCGATCTCCCAACGCCACGCGAGGAGTTCCTCGCGCCGCTCGTCCGTCTCTCCTTTGTTGCACGCGCTTGCCAGATTCTCCTGCTCGAAGGGGTCTACGGAGATGTCGAAGAGCTCGTCGGTCTGGTTACCGTAATGGTGTATGTACTTCTCGGAGCCCTTGATGCTCGCCAGGCACTTGTTTCTGTTGAAGCAACTGAACATGAGAGTGCGGTTCTCGGGCAGCGAGTGGAGGAGCGAGTAGCCTGGGTACTCCCCGTCCTCTACCTCGTAGCCCAAGAGCTCCAGCACGGTCGGCAGGACGTCGGTGAGGTTTGAGAGGCCCTCGATCCGCTTGCCGTCTCTAGATCGTCTGGGGTCGTGGATGATCAGCGGGATCCTGAGGCTCTCTTCGTAGGGGACGTCATCGTGCGCGTAACGACCGTGCTCCCCGAACGCCTCCCCATGGTCACCGTAGAGCACGAAGATCGTACCCTCGTAGAGGCCCAGCTTTTTGTACTGCTCGATTAGGTTTTTTACGAAGAAATCCTGATAGCGGAGACAGTTTAGATAGCGGTTCAGCCGGTCGTCTTCCGAGAAGTCTTCGAGTCCGTAGCGCGTGGGGGGAAGATACTCGTGGTGTCCCGTGCCCGTAAGGTATTTGACAAGGAAAGCTTCGTCTTTGTGCTTCTTCAGCCACGCCTCGCTAGGCCCGAGCATGATGTCGTCCTCGTAGCCGAAGTAGTTCGACCGCTCGAAGCCTTCAGTGTCCATAGACTCCAGCGGGTAGTATTCCTCGTAGCCCAGGTTCTTCGCCAGATCCCCCAGATCGTCGAAGTTTTCGATGGACGACTGGAAGAAGGCGGTACTGTAGCCCTGCCCTTTGAGGAGGCCGGCGAGGCACGGGGCGGGGATGCCGCCGGGCTCCGCTTCGCTGTTCGGCCGGGGGCCCGGCTCAACCCCGCAGTTGACCGAAGCTACTGCCTTGGCGGTGTGCGGCACGGTCGTGTAGGCCCGCTCGACGAGGAGGCTCTCTTTCGCCAGCTCGTCGAGGAAGGGTGTCGTCTTCAACTCCTCGTTATAGGGTGTAACCGAGCGCGCTCGGGTGGACTCCAGGTGTATCAGGACGACGTTGCGCCTCTCGGTTCGGGGAGTCTCTGAGAGGATGGCGTGCGCGGCCGGGTGCTCCGCTGTCAGACCGGCGACAACATCGTCTCTACCCACTACCCACTTGATCCCCGTCGAGATCAAGTTAGCCAACGGATCCCTCGCGAACGAGCGGCTGGCGAACGCCGATCCGGGGCCGACCGGCAACGAGAGAGAGCCGAACCCGAGCGCCGAGAGACATAGTCCGAGAGAAACCAAAAGGGAGCCCCCGGGCTCCTCGGCCGGAACGCCCTCCGTCCCGCGTCGCCGACCGACTGCGCGCGCCAGGAGGTGGGGACCCAAAACCGCGTAGAGAAGGGCGGTTGCCAGGAGTGACCAGGTTGAACGTGGTAGCTGGATCATCGGCTTGACCTCACCGAACCTGGGGACCCACAGGGCGACGATGTCATAGTCGAGCGTGGTGCCGGTCTCCCGGTAGTATTGGTAGGCTCCCGCCCTGAAAATGGCTGCGAGAATGGTCGTAATGTGAAAGAGGAAGACCACGGCCCGGCGCAGAGGGCCTCTGCGCGCCGCTGCAAAGAGCCCGAACCAGAGCAGCGCGTACCCCAGGTTAAAGAACGCATCCGACCGCATCAGCCTGAGGTCCCAAAAGAGACCACGACCGCCGGGACGTGAAGCTATGTTGGAAGCTTTCAGGGCGAGGTTGTAGATGACGTGGGGCGCCAGGAGGCCGAGCAGGTAGACCCGATCCCGGCGGCTCAGAGACCCCCTAAAGAGGTTTGGGAAGCACTTCAACGTTGTTCTCCGAAGGACAAAGCAGCGAAGATTTTATCTAGCTTCAGGAGGATTTAACAGGGCTGCCGACCTTCCCGAAAAGGTGCTCCTGTCTCCGCCAGCGCTGCTCGAAGCTTCACCTAGAGCCATCCCGCGTCCCGATACCATCGGGCGGTGCGCTCTAGACCCTCATGCAGCGGGACCTCAGTGCGCCAGCCCAGCGCCTTCTCGGTGGAGGAGGGATCGCAGGTCCACGCATGTATAGCCACATCCCGGGCCCGGCGTTCGTCGAAGATGGGGATCGAGCCGCGTGCTTTCGCTGTTCCCTCGGCTACGCGGGCGGCCAACTGGAAGGCGGCTGCGGGCAGACGAGCGGCGCGAACGGGACGCCCGAGCGCCCCCTCCAGCCCGGCGATGACTTCCTCCCAGGAGTAGCGGACGGCCTCGGCCACCGGGAAAGGCCCGAAGCCCGCAGATTCTCCATGAGCCGCAGCCAGGGCCGCCTGCGCCACGTCCTCGACGTAGGCGAGCTGCAGGGGACGCGGACCGGAGGGACGGACCAGCCATCCACGCGCAGCCAGCTTGAACAGGGGCAAGAGGTCTGCGTCTCGCGGCCCGTAGACGGCGGCCGGGCGGAGGGTGACGGTTCCCATTCGGCCGTCGAAGTCCTGCAGGTGCTTTTCGGCCTGGAGCTTGCTGTGACCGTAGGCGCTCGCGGGGTGGTCCCGGCCGGCTCTCGCGGCGGCGTCGGGGCCGCGGGCAGCGAGGCTACCGATAAGGACGAAACGACGCACACCGGTACCGGCCGCGGCGGCAGCGAGCCTGCGGGTGTTCTCCGCGTTGATCCGGTAGTAGTCGGCGTCGTGCCGGGCGCGCGTTATCCCGGCGGCGTGGATGACGATTTCAACGTCTTCTACCAGGCCTTCAAGGTCTTTTGCATTCTCGAAATCCACCGGCATGCGTTGTACTGGGAGGTCCTTGATCCAGCGTAGGTTGCTCGAGGGGCGCACGCTGCACCGCACCTCGTGGCCCGCCTCGACGAAGTCGGCGGCGATATGGCTACCGACGAAACCCGTTGCGCCGGTGATCAGCACGCGAGCTGCTCCGCTCGCCGGTAGGTCCCGCACCCGCGCCCCTAAAGCACTTTCTCGTAGATCCGGTAGACCTTGGACAGTCTCGCGCCGGAGGCTTCTATAACGCGGTTTATCGCCCTATTGTCCTCCAGCGTCCAAGAGGCCTCACACCTCTTGTAACCCTTTGCCATCGCGCGTTTGTAGAGGTCGTGGATCATCACCACCTCGAAGCCCTTGTTGCGGTGCTCAGGCGCCACGCCCAGGATAGGCAGCCGCAGCCGGTCTATGATCCTTTTGCGGTTCAGGAGCGCGAAGATGCCGAAAGGAAACAGCCGCCCGTGCGCCCGTTTTAGGACCTGGTTTACGTCTGGCAGGAGGATCGTCATCCCGGCGAGTTCCCCGTCTACCTCGGCCAGAGCTACGAGCTCCGGGTCGAGGATCATCTTGAAGTCTTTCGCGAGGTGGTCGAACTCCGCGTCGGTGTATCTCACGAAGCCCCAGTTTCTCTCCCAGGCCCTGTTGTAGAGAGCCTTGACGCGTGAGACCTCATCTTCCCAACGCTTCATATCAAGATGGCGGATGACCAGGTTGTGACGCTTGCGGGCCCGCTCGGCGAGACGCTCGATCCTCTCGCCCAAGACCCCTTCCCGCTCGAATAGCCAGGCGTAGAGGTCCCTGGCCTTGCGGTAGCCGGACTCCTCGGCGTAGCGTGGGTAATCGGGCGGGTTGTACGGCATCATGACGTAGGGGTCGTCGTCGAAGGCGTTGGTCAGAAACCCCGCGCTGTGGTTTAAAGAAGGGTTGGCGGGGCCGCGCACCGCGCTCCGGCCCAGCTCCCGCCCCCATTCCTCGACGCGGGCGAACAGCGCCTCGGCCGCTGCTTCGTCCTTCGCCTCGAAGAAGCCGAAGAAGATCAGGTTATCCCCGTGAGTCAGGTTGTGGTTGGAGTCGTCTATGGCGGCTATGCGGCCCACGACCTCACCGCCGCGCTCGGCGAGGAAGAGGCTGATCCTCGCATGTTCGTAGAAGGGGTTCTTCTTGGGGTTGAACTGCTCTCGCTCGGCGATAAGGAGCGGGGGGACCCAGTGCGGGTCGTACCGGTACTTCGCGAACGGGTACTTTATGAACCGGTCTACGTCGGCGCGGGACGCGGCGGCGCGAACCTTCGTCGCACCCGAGACCGCGCTCTCTAAGCGGGGAGTCAGCTTCCCGTCCTAACCGATGACGCCCAGATACTGGCCAACCCCGGCAAAAACCTCTAGCAGTCGCTCTATCTGCTCCGGGGTATGATCAGCGTTTACGCTGGTTCGTATGATGCTCTGGCCTACGGGCACGCCGGGGGGCAGGGCAGGGGTAGTGAAGATCCCCGCTTCCCACAGCGCCTTCCAGAAGACGAGGGTAAGCTCGTCGGGGCTGACGAGGACCGGCACGATGTGGCTCTCCGAGCTCAGAGTCTCGAAGCCCAAAGAGGAGAGCCCGCGCCGCAGTTGCTCGACGTTCCGCCACAGCCTCTCCCGGTGGCGGGGCTCCGTCTCGATGATCTCCAGGGCTTTGAGCACCGTCGCTACCTGCGTGGCCGGGAGCGCCGCCGTAAAGATGAACGGGCGGGCGTGATGCTTTACGTAGTCGACCACTTTCCCGGGACCGGAGACGAAGCCGCCCACCGAGGCGAAAGACTTCGAGAAGGTCCCGATTGTCAGGTCGATCTCGCCTTCCAGCCCGAAGTATTCTGCGGTTCCGCGGCCATTCTCGCCCAGGACGCCGGTGCCGTGAGCATCGTCGACGACTACCCGCGCCCCGTACTCGCGGGCGAGCTCCACGATGCCGGGCAGGTCCGCGACGTGCCCACTCATGGAGAAGACGCCGTCGGTGACGATCATGCGCCCGCCCGGAGACCCTGCGTCCCGGGCGAGCAACCTCTCCAGATCAGACAGATCGTTGTGCCGGTACTTGCGCAAGCTCCCGTAGGACAGCCTCGCCCCGTCGTAGAGGGAGGCGTGATTCTCGCGGTCGAAGTAGAGGATGTCCTGGCGACCCGCGAGCGTGCTCAAGACCGCCAGAGCGCCCAGGAAACCGGCGCTAAACGTCAGGGTGGCCTCGGCACCCAAGAAGCCCGCCAGGCGCCGCTCGAGTTCCTCGTGCAGGGCGAGCGTGCCAGTGAGGAATCGGGACCCGGTGCAGCTCGTGCCGTAGTCGTCGAGCGCGATCCTGGACGCTTCCTTGAGGCGAGGGTCCTGGGTGAGGCCGAGATAGTCGTTCGAGCCGGTGATGATCATCTCCCGGCCCTCCACCGTGACGTTGCCGCCGTTCTGCTTGAGGATCGGTTTGAAGTAAGGGTAGACCCCCGCGTCCCTGGCCCCCTCGACGCGGGCGAGGTTAGGAGAAGAGAGAGCCTTGTCGAAGATATCGTCGGCACGCGTCGCGTTCTCTCCCGGCTTTTGGCCTGGGTGTTCCCGAGCCTGGTCGATGTTTACGTAGTCCGACAAGCTAGCCCTCCAAGCGTACCCGGTACGTAACGAGCCATATGAAATCAGTATAAATACTTACAGAACCTACTATAGAATACAAAATAAGCTTTGGTTGGATGCGCCGGGTCTCGCGCGCCCCGGCCAAGAGCCGACCAATGGATGCGAGACCCCTCCTGCGTGCCTCAGAGATGCGCATTTCGAAGGTTCTATAGCCTACTCTCGGGGTTGATATTCCCGAGCCGGCGTATTTGGGAACGGGAGGTGCTTCTTTCCGTTTTAGATCGGGTAGTATAAGGTCCGTGAAATGGCTTGGTGCACGCCCCACGATTGGGCGCGTCTCGAGAAGGTAGTATTAATGATTTCGCCCGCTCCCGCTGTGACGAAGGCTTCCTCAAAGGACCTGTGGCTCGTCTCGCCCGGTTACGATCTGGTCTTCATCATCTTCTCGAGCGCGCTTTTGGTGGTGCCACACCTCTTTGCCCAGGTGGGCGGGCTCTCGAACGTTATCGTGGATCTCGTCGTTACCGCGTTTATCGGCGGGCCGCACCTGTTTGCGACCTATACCATGACGTTGATGGAGCCGCACTTCAGGGAGCGGTACAGGCGTTACACTTGGGGGGCGCTCTTCATGCCGGTGCTCGTCGTCTCGCTGGCAATCTATAACCTCACACTGCTCGTCACGATTTTCTTTCTCTGGGCGTCGGTGCATGTAATCCACCAGACGGCCTACATCGCCGACTCCTACCGCTTCAAGGACCCGCGCGGCCGGGCCCCCAACCTCGCCCGGTGGCAACTCGTCTCGCGCGTGATCGACTACGGGCTCCTGATGACGAGCCTCTACCCGATCGCCACCTTCAAGTTCACCGGCGCGCCGCTCGAGATCTGGGGCGTAAACCTCTCCAGCGAGGGCTTCGAGACCGGCGGACGCGCCCTCCTCTTCCCGGAGTTTCTAAAGATCGAGTGGCTCGGGCCGCTCGCCGCTCTGGCCTTCTTCGCTTTCCTCGTCGCCTTCGTCGCCAAGACGGCCTGGGAGTGGCGGGCCGGCCTCTTGCACGTTCCGAAGACGCTGCACATGTCTCTGGCCGCCCTCCTGTTCTTCGTAACGCCGGCCCTGCCGAACCTCGACGTGGCCTTCCAGGGCTTGAACGTCTGGCACTCCTTCCAGTACCTCGCGGTCGTGCTCTACCTCAACCAGGTGCGGGCGGAGAAGGGGCTTATCGGCTCGCAGTACGTGGCACGCGTCTCGAGGAGCGGGAAGAGCCTCTACTGGATGTGTCTGCTCTTTACTCTAGGCGCAGGCTTTGCGTATCTGCTCGTGCACGGCGCGCTCATCCTGGGTGGCATCTGGGCGGGTGACCCGGAGCAGCAGCACTACTTCTCGTTCTACTCTGTGGTGCTCTCCGCGCTCCTCATCCACTACTACTTCGACCACTTCCTATTCTTACAGGTGGACGACGTGGTTACCCCGCGCTGGGACTGATCCCTAGCGCTCCTCGGGGCGCGGCTCGTGGCTCATGTCCGGGGCGCCGGTGAAGCCGCCCGGTCTATCCTCCGAGAGCATCTCGGGCTCTTCGACTCTTGCGAGCGCCCGGTCCATGACCTCCGCGTCCACCGAGTAGGGCAGGTCGAGTCTCTCGGCGAGGAGCCTGTCTAGCTCCTCGTCGGAGAGCCCCCGCACCTCGTCCTGCATCTTCGACATCTCCGACTCGGTGCCGCCGCCCAGGTCGTTCACCATAAGCGCTACGAGCTTGCGTTCTTTCGTCCCGCGATCGGCCATCTTTCGGACCTCCTGGATCTATAGCCTTCCAACCGGCGTCCAAGTCTACACCGCGCGGTCCGCCGGCGGTTAGCTGTACCTCTTCCGCCGGCGCCACACGAACCAGACGATCCCCAAGATCAGTACGGCCAGGATCGCGTACTCGATGATCGAGGCGTATTCTCTCACCAGCGTCCATTGGGAGCCCAGATACCACCCGAGGCCGATCAGCGCCGCGTTCCAGATGACGCTGTCGAGGACTGTAAAGAACAGGAACCATCCGAGGATCGGCATACGATAGAGGCCTGCCGGTATGGAGATCAGGGTGCCCACGCCCGGAATGAGGCGCCCTATCAGGATGGCCCTCGGGCCGTGCCGCTCGAAAAGCTTACTCGCCTTGTCCAGATCGGACTCGCCCACAAACACGAACCGTCCGAACCTTCTGACCAGCCGCCTGAGGCGCGCCTCGCCGAACCAGAGTCCTGGATAGTAAAGGGCCACCGAGGAGCCCACCGCCGCCGTCGTCGTCCATATAAGTACCGGGAAGAACGAGAGACGGCCCTGTCCTACCAGAAATCCGGCCAGAGGCAGGGTTATCTCCGTGGGGACCGGCAGGTGTATGTTCCCCATGGCGACCAGGACGGCTATGCCAACGTAGCCGAAGGAGTAGACGATGTCGGTGATCCACTGAACGAGGTTTGGAAGCAGGTCGCCCATGCGTCTATTTTACTGCTCCTATAGTAGGGGATTCGTACACCCGCCAGCGTTATCAGAAAGGATCCTCGTAGGAGAGTACGAGCGCTCCGGGGGCGGATAAGGCTAGGAAGACCTCACCCCGGGAGCCCCGATCTCGGCGCGCAGGGCTTCGGCCTCGGTGGTTATCTCCGAAAGGGCCGAGCGGGCCTCGGTCATGCGCGCGTGCTCGGTTCGGACGAAGCGGGTGTAAGGGGCTATCGCCTCACGCATCCGCTCGACGGAGCGCTCGATCTCCGTGTCGAACTGGCGCCTGACCACCTCGGCCAGGCGCTCGCGCAGGGTCTCGGTCTTCCTGCGGAACTCCTCCCGGGCCTTGCGCCGCCGGTTCGGCAGCACGAACAGCCCGTAGCCCGCGAGCACCGCAGCCGCGATGAGGCCCGTGACGTCGAGGAACCGGGTGGTGAATAGAGTAACCACGAGCGCCCCGATGCCTAGAGCGCCTGCCCCCGAGGCTGCCGTCTGGGCGACGGCCCCTTGTATGGAGAGGGCGAGCTGCGCCGATTCACGCTCCCGGTCGTAGCGCCGAACTACGTCCGTGGCGTTCTTGCCGACGGACTGGAGAAGTTGCGAGCGGTTGTACTCGAAGTTGTCACCGACCTCGCCGATGATGTGTTCGTCGTATCGCGCTTGCCGGCGGCGGTTAACGTACTCCACGATGGCGCGCCACTGCTTGAGGTTCCTGTAGACCATCCAGTCTATGAGCTCCTGCACCCGCCCGTCGATAAGCTCCTCGGTGTCAGCGACGACCTCCTCCTGGAAACGCTTCTGCACCTTCTCCTGGCGGATGAGCTCGCGGATGTTCGTGATCCGGATGTTCTCATCCAGCCACTCGTCTCCCCGCTCGCTCATCCGCAAGGCAATGTTCTCTATCTCCGCGAGGCGCGCCTCGAAGTCGCGCCTCATGTCCTCCTTGTACGTACCGAGCTGCGCCTCGACATTCTCGGACATCTTGAAATCTTCCTCCAGGAGGGCCATCCGTTCGTTCACGGCCAGCCCGTAGCGGCGCGCTATCTCCTCGACGACCCCTAAAGGGCTCTCTAACTTCAGCCGCACCCGTCCCTCCTCGTCTAGAAGGTTCATGACGTAGCGCTCCAACTCCTCGAAACCGCTCGCTTTCAAGAGAGCGTCCGACTCCAGGCCGGGGGACGTGGCCTTTGCCTTCCCTGCCAGGTAGGCCGAGACGAAAAAGATCGGGGGCTTCAGGCCCAGCATCGAACGCACCCCCTCCTCGACGAAGAGGCGCACCTTGTCGCGGTCCTCATCACCGCGGAGGAGATCGACCTTGTTTACGACGAGGACTATCTTCTTGCCCCAGTCGCGGATGAGCTCCAGGTACTCGCGCTCGGACTCGGTGAAGGGACGGTCCGAGGAGGTGACGAAGAGGACCAGGTCACTACGCGGCACGAACCCGCGGGACAGCTCCTCGTGGTGGCGGATGATCGCGTTCGTACCCGGCGTATCTACGATAGCGATCTCGCGCAGGAAGTCGCTCGGGTACTCCCTCTCGACGACGCCCTCGCGCCGCTCGCGTTCGGAGGGACTCTCACCGTATCTCAGGACCGTGATCCGGTCGGTCGTCGGGGTGACGCCCTCCTGAGCCAGCTCGGACTCACCTAGCAGCGCGTTGATGAACGCCGACTTGCCGGCGTTGAACTCGCCGACGACTACGAGCAAGAAGAGTTCTTCGAGGTCCGCGAGCTTCCGCTCGACGAGACTCATGTCTTGTTGGGGCGCTCCGAAGGATTTCAAAAACTCCGACAGGCCTTTGAGGAGCATCTGCTCTCTTTCTACCAGGGCCTTGTGACGTTCATCGAGGATCCGCACCTACTACGCACCTCCCTTTCCAATCTATTATAGAGGAACGACGAGCGAACCCCGGGGAAGGACCGGGAGGATGGGCTCTGGAGGCTGCAGTGCGGCCCATATTCTCCCTTGTGGCTGCGACCTTTGCGCCGAGCGCTTCGATGCCTATGGTGGCCTCCGCCGTGCGGGGGCGCTCTTCTTCACAACGGTGGCATAAGGGTCGTGGAGTCCTTATCTGTTGGATGTGCTGCTTCAGTTCGAACTAATACCTTACTGCCTGGTTTATACGCTCGCGGAGGGTTTCGTACTCTCGCGTATATTCCGAGTTGGCTTGCGACGTTGTCCGGGAGGTGTAGAACCCGAGACTGACCTCCGATACATCCAGTCCTTGCAAGGACCAGAGACGGATGCCTGCTCGGCTGACAGGCTGAGGAAGAGCGGGTGGTTATGCGACCGGGTTGGATCTTACCCAGGCGCCTGTGCTCGATCTCTCTAGGCCGAGGGCCGGGTGACAAGCTTACCGTGGGTCTTGCGGCTACCCAGAAGCTCCAGCGCCGCTGGTAGCTCCTCAAAGGGGACCGTTCCGTAGATCAGCGGGTCTATGCGGCCTTCTTCGTAAAGTCTTACGAGGGATTCGTGAGTCTCCTTCACTAGCTCCGGCATGACCTTGTTGTAGAGGCCCCAGTGCAGACCGACGACCGAGTAGTTCTTCACGAGGGCGTGGTTGGTGGGGGCGTCGGCGATCCTGCCGCTCGCGAATCCTACGACTACTATGCGTCCCTCGAAGGCTACGCACTTACGGGAGAGGTCGAAGACGTCGCCGCCGACGGGATCGAAGATCACATCCGCTCCGCGCCCATCTGTCGCCTCCTTGATGACCTCTACGAAGCTCTCCTCCCTGTAGTCCACGGCGATCTCCGCGCCCAACTTACGGCATACCTCGACCTTCTCCGTGCTGCCGGCGGTGGAGAAAACACGCGCCCCCGCCGCCCCCGCCGCCCTCGCCACCTGTATCGCCGCCGAGCCCACGCCTCCCGCCCCCGCATGCACGAGGACGGTCTCTGCCTCTCTTAGATCTGCCCGCCGGTGCAACCCAACGTAAGCGGTCTGGTATACGGTGTGCAGCGCCGCCGCCGACGGGAAGGGCATCGTCTCCGGGATGGGGAAGACGGAGCCGTCGGCCGGGGCAATAGCTTTCTCGGCAAATCCCCCTCCGGGTAGCGGGGGGGTGGCGAGTACCCGCGTGCCCGGCGCGAGGTCCACACCTTCGCCTACCCTGGAGACCTCGCCCGCCACCTCTGCCCCCGGCGTAAAGGGGAGATCGGGCCGCTCCTGATACTTCCCCTGGCAGAGTAAGATGTCGAAGAAGTTTAGCGCCGCCGCCTCGACCTCGACGACTACCTCGCCGGGACCCGGCTCCGGCTCCTCTACCTCCCCTAACGTGAGGACGCTCTCCGGATCTCCGAGTTCGTGTACCTGCCAGGCGCGCATAAAGGGTCTCCTTCCTCTATCCCAGAAGACTTGAGCTTACCAACCCTCGTTTCGCAAAACTAGGCGTATTTTCTAAGACAGAGCTAATGCTACACTTGCTTACGTTCAGTTGAACACGCTCGCAAGCGTTGAAGGGACTGGGGAATGGGCAGAGAAAGGGCCGACCAAGCGTTCTTAATCTCGCAGATTGGAAAAACCGATACGGACGTTCGCAAGCGCGCAGACGAGGTTCTTAAGTACATAGTTGCACCTGTGGTCGAAGACTTCAAACTGAAACTTCTCCGGTCGGATCTCGACCTCACCCCCGGACAAGTTACGGCGCAAATTCTAGGGTCTATTCTTAACTCTAAAGTAGTCGTCGCTGACCTGACGGGAAGAAACCCTAACGTTTACTATGAACTTGGGGTAGTCCACTCTTTTGGTGTTCCTATAGTAATCCTTGGAGACAACGCCAATTCTTTGTCCTTTGATGCGCAGAATGAAAGGGTTATTGAGATTGGCGACGATGGGATCATCAGCGCAAGCCAAGCGGACAGTGCGAAAAAGAGATTGCAAGAGACGTTATCTGTCATACTACAAGAAGGTTATAAACCAAGCTCTCTAGTTACAGAAGTAGCAAGAGCTCGAAACCTTGAAGAGCTGGCTCCCGAAAATGCCGTAGCGTCAGAGGTCGCCAATATCAAACAGCGGCTTGATGAAGTGTATCTTGTAGTTAGGCATTCGCCTAGAGAAAGATCTAGATCAATCGACATGCGTGTGCTAACGCGTTTCATAAAGGCGTTATCGGAGGACGGTAGGCTCAAGTCAGAGGAACTTTTGGACCTGATCGATGATGAAACTTCTCCGAGCTTTGATAGATGGATTGAGGAGGTAGTTGCAGCCATACCTAGCCACACATCACAGGACATTGACCTCAACGAAGAGGATTTTGATGACATACCCTTCTGAGGTTCATGGCCCATCATATAGTGCTTTGCCAGAATCAGACTTGGGCGTCTTCTGCTTAAATTATTAAT
Organism: Rubrobacter sp.; assembly: GCA_016781885.1. GTDB lineage: Bacteria > Actinomycetota > Rubrobacteria > Rubrobacterales > Rubrobacteraceae > Rubrobacter_F. Next base: position 2,001 of record JADDPM010000038.1, on the reverse strand, counting down.
CTCACAGATGTATCTGCGAATGTAAAGGAGGAAGAGGGATGTTGAGGGTTAGGGACGCTATGACCCCCGAGGTCGTCACGTTAGAGCCGGATGACAGCGCGGTTCGGGCTCTGGGGCTGTGCCGGGAGTACGGCATCCGGCACCTGCCGGTCGTTGAGAACGGGCGGCTGGTCGGGCTCGTCTCCGACCGGGACTTGAGGGACGTGAGCCCGCCTCGGGGTACCGGGGACGAGGAGAACACCCTGGGGTGGGTGCGGGTACGCGACATAATGAGCACCAACCTGGTCACCATACATCCGCTCGACACCATCGAGCACGCCGCGCGCGACATCCACGCCCACAAGTTCAACTGTCTGCCCGTGGTCGCAGAGGGCGAGCTCGTCGGAATCATCACCTCCTCGGACATGACGCGCATCCTCATAGAGCTCATCGGGGCGCACGGGACGGGGAGCTGGATCGAGGTCGAGGTCCCGAACGAGCCGGGCATGCTCCACGAGGTGACGAACGTCGTCAAGGATAGCCACGTCAACATAGCCGGAGTCTTCCTCGGCCCGGCGAGCCGTGCCACCAACCGCACCATCGTCCTGCGCCTGGAAACCACTGACCCCTCATCAATTGCCGAGAGCCTGACTAATGCTGGCTACACCGTAGCCTCCATCGAATCAACCGCCCCTACTGAGCGCAACCTCGAACGGAGGTAGGAGGAGGCTGGCCTAACCGGCGCCGAACAAACCCTCGCCTGCGCCCGTCTTCAGCTGTCCGTCCTCATTCAGGTAATCTCGCCAGGAGCGTTTGGGGGAGTAGCCGAGCATCTTCTGGGCCTTCGCGATTGAGATGCCAGAGGCATCCTCGCGGGGGAGCGGCTTCTTTACCTCGACCTGATCTCCGTAGTACTCACGCACTATTTCCTCAAAGGGCCGTCCCCCTACGTTATCCGGCGAGGCGATGTAGAAGACCTCGTGGCCGGGCAGATCTGACTCGGTGGCGAGCACTATAGCGTCTGCGAGGTCGTAGACATCTATGTAGCTCCAGAAGTTTGGGGATAGTACCGACGCGTCACGGACCTGCGGCCCCAGGTTGCGCTCGTAGTTCCCCTCATGTTGCACCCAACTCGGGCGGATGGAGACGCACCGGATGTCGCTCCGCCGTATCGCCGCGTCCATCAACTGCTCGCCAAAGTGCTTGGCCGTCGCATATGGGTCTTGCGGCCTTATCGAGTGCTCCTCGTCCACCGGCACGTAGTCCGGCAAAAACTCTCGCTCCGGGAAGAAGAAGCCGGGTACGGTCTCGCTGGAGATGTTCACGAAGCGCGGAACGCCGAACCGTATCGCAGCCTCCAGCACGTTGAAGGTCGCCATGAGGTTGTTGTGGAAGACTATGTGTGCCGGGTTGCGCGTCGGCTCAGGGATGGCGGCAGCGTGGACGACGGCCTCGGCTCCCCGCACCACGGCGAATGCCTCGCCCGCGTCCGTGAGGCGGGCCTGTAGGTAGTCGGGCTCGCCCTTCTCTGGTCGCTCGAAGGTAGGCGGGGAGAGGTCGCTCGCCCGCACGTCGTGGCCGGCTTCCTGGAGCGCCGCCACCGCAGCCCTGCCGACCTTGCCCCGCGCTCCGGTCACCAGCACCCGCATAACATCTCCTCTCGTAGCCAGAGCTATCTCCGATAGTACAGGAGGCCGCCGTTATTGGCGATGGCGGTTTCCTCGAGCATCCCCCGGGGTAAAGAGCCTGCCATGAGAGTAGTGGTTTTAGGGGCGACCGGGAACGTCGGGACGAGCGTGCTCCGTTCGCTTCAGATGGAGGATAGGGTCGAGTCGGTCCTCGGGCTGGCCCGGCGGCTGCCGGGGCTCCGGATGCCGAAGGTCGAGTGGGGTACGGCGGACGTGGTCAGGGACGACCTAGTTCCGCACTTCCGGGGAGCAGACGCGGTCGTACTGCTCGCCTGGCTCATACAGCCCTCGCGTGACCTGAACAAGCTGTGGATGACCAACGTTGAGGGGAGCA
>JADDPM010000134.1 GCA_016781885.1 Rubrobacter sp. | reverse complement strand
ATCGCGCCGGGGGCGTGGCGCATCAGGGCACGGTGGCGCTCCTTGCTCTCCCGGAGCGCTTCCTCAGCCCTCTTGCGCTCGGTGATGTCGCGGACGACGCAGACGCGTCCCCCTCCTTCGATGAGGGTAAGCGATATCTCCTGCGGGAACGTGCTACCGTCGCGTCTCTTGCCGATCGCTTCCCCGCGCCATTGCCCGTTCTTCCAGAGCGCGGGCTCGACGTCCCTCTCAAGCCTTTCGAGTTCTCTACTCTCGTAGAGTGTCTTCCAGCTCTTACCGAGGAGTTCTCTGGGATCGTCATACCCGAAAATGTCGGCGTGCGCATCGTTGATATAAGTGTACGCCCCGTCCTCGTCGAGGATAGCCACACCATCTATCGAGGCGGTCATAGCCGTGGACTGCTGCCGCAACAGCTTTTCCGACCGCTTGCGCTCGGTGATGTCCCGGGAGGTGAGTACGATACCCTTTATGTTCGGGTCGTGGAGCAGGTTGTTGGCGACTACCTCCAGGAGGCGCCAAGAACCATCGAAGTGGCGGAATCGCAGCTCTACAGGCGGATGGACTCCTCGGCTCTCCAGGCCTTCGACCAATGCCCGGGATACCCGCTCGATATCGTCCGGATGGATGTATTCGAAAGCATTGGAGCCGATCCTCTCTTCGGGCCGGTAGCCCAGCACCCGCTCAACTGATGGGCTCCCATAGCGCAGGGTACCGTCGGCTCCGAGAACCGTGACGATATCCGAGGTGTACTGGATCAGGCTTGCTTCGACCTCTGAAGACATCTTCTCCGCCGGCTGGCACTCGCTGGAGTAGCGGTCGGGATTCTTCCACCGGCGCCACAGTAAGCTGCCGACCACGGAGCCAACGACTAAAGTTCCTAATGCTCTTAGAGCTTGCGCGGATAGGCTCGCTACTTTTCATATTTGCCGATTCTCCACACGATCAAATCGGCTCCTCATCGCCCATTGACACATTCGCTACCCGCCTATCCGCGCAGCCTCTTAGGCGTAGCCCGTATAAAATGTAAGGCCTTCGCCTCCCATTACGGATGCTATATCTATAGCTAGTGCCCCTGTGGCTAGGCTCAAACCTAAAGAATAAGGGTTCCCTTCCTTAACACGCACGGACCGTTCTATATAACAAATTCTACGCCCTTCTCTGTATAAGGTTATGAGTCTATCGACATTGCCGGTGTTAAAGTGCCATTCATCATCGTCGTCGACGTTCGTCCAGATCCGGTATTCCCCTCGGCTTTTCCTACCTTTGTGATCCCACTTTATGCCGAAGTCGAACAATCCGTTAGCGAAAGCATAAATGATCGATACTACGATAGCCGCCGCAACTGTAGATTCTACGTTAACGATTGCTGTAACCGCGATCAGGAAAACTATCGGAACCATAAGTGGCTACGAAAGTCCTGTATATTTGCCGAAAGTAAGATAACACCATAGTATTCTACTAGATGTCTGTTGCGAGGGTCTCAGGTCCACAGCTCCTTGATCCGGCCCTGGAGCCTTCCGAACAGTCGGTTGACGTAGAGAGGGCATCAGTGTAGGCCATCATCTTGTCGGCGACCCTCGTAGCGAGCCCAACCAGCGTCTTGACGAGCGTCTCCCCAAGGCCGAACAATGCGGCATTAACCGTCGAGGAACTAAGGGCGCCAAGAAGCTAAGCTCCCCAATGATTATGCCCTCAGAACGGTGAATCTGGGGGATAACCCTCAAAACAATGGCTGCCGGAGCGCTACCCCGGCTAAACTTCGAAGGCCGAGGGGCAGACGTGGTTCAGGACGCAGTTCGGGCAGTCGGGCTTGCGAGACTTACACACGCGGCGGCCGTGGAAGATGAGCAGGTGCGAGAAGGGAGTCCGCTCCTCCTCTGGCACTACCTCCAGCAGGTCGCGCTCTATCTTCTCGGGGTCGTGCTCGCGTGTGAGCCCGAGACGGTTGGAGAGGCGCCGGACGTGGGTATCCACGACCACGCCCTCATCCACTCCGAACGCGTTGCCCAGGACCACGTTGGCGGTCTTGCGCCCCACCCCGGGGAGGGCGACGAGCTCGCCCATAATGCGCGGCACCTCTCCTCCGTGCTCCTCGACGAGGGCGCGGGCCATGCCCTGTATAGCGCGCGCCTTGTTTCGGAAGAAACCGACAGGCCGTATCTCCTTCTCCAGGTCCGCGAGGTCGGCCCGGGCATAGTCCTCCGCCGTTCTGTACCTCTCGAAGAGGCCCTTCGTGACCTGGTTGACCCGGACATCGGTGCTCTGGGCGGAGAGCATCGTCGCCACCAGGAGCTGGAGAGGGTCGCTCCAGTAGAGCTCGGTCTTCGCGTCGGGGTAAGCCTCTTTGAGGCGTGGGATCACCTCTCCTATCGGAGCAGGGGTGCGTTCGTAATGTCCGGCCTGCTCTGACACCTCGGTGAATAATTATACCCCGGCGCGATAGGATTCCTTATTAGTAACTTATGTTTCTTTCACCTCGATCCCATAGTACAAATGTCCTATAGAACCCTTTTTAGGAGGGGGTTATCGTGGTCCTCGCAGATACGGGTGGTGACGGATCGGGGAACGCGATGGAACAGAGGGTCAAGCGGGACAAAGGCTACAGGAGCGAGGCAGGAGGAGGCGTGCTCGGTATTTACCTGTCGCGCACGCGGCGGCACAGGCTCCTGAGCCGCCGGGAGGAGAGGGCGCTCTCTCTGCGGATACGGGAAGGGGACGAAGCGGCCTGGGAGGAGCTCGTCCGGCATAATTTGAGGCTCGTCGTCTCTATCGCCCGCGGGTACGTCGGACGCGGGTTGGAGTTCGCCGACCTCGTTCAGGAGGGTAACCTGGGGCTCATGCGTGCGGCGCGGAGCTTCGACGCCGCATTCGGCACCAAGTTCTCGACGTATGCAACGTGGTGGATCAAGCAGTCTATAACCAGGGCCATCTCCAACAAGGCGGGTATTATCCGCGTTCCGATCCACGCCGCCGAAGCGGAGAGATCCTTGACCTCGACGCACAAAGAGCTCCAGGCCCGCACAGGCCGCGAGCCCTCTGTCGAGGAGATCTCCAGGTTCGTGGGTAAGAGCGCGAAGGAGGTCACAGGCACCCTCGCCGCGCGCAAAGCAGTCGTCTCCTACGACGTGCCTGTCGGCCCCGGTGAAGACGCCTCTCTCTCCGACCTCCTCGTCGACGCCTCGGAGACCAGCGTGGAGGAGCAGTTCGTGGAGGACTCCTCAAGGAGAAGCGTCCGCGACCTCCTCGCCGTCCTCTCCGGGCGCGAGCGTCACGTCGTGGAACGCCGCTACGGCCTCGACGGTGGCCCCTCCGCCACGCTCCAGGAGATTGGACAAGAGATTGGAGTGACCCGCGAGCGGGCCCGCCAGGTCCTGGGCGCAGCCCTGCGCAAGCTCCGCTCTGAGGCCCACGAAACGAAGCTGCACCCCTTCCTCGGAGTCTCCTGAAGCAGGCTGGCGCGGTTGCCCGCAGGTGGCCTGTGACCTCCGGATGCCGTTAAACTGGCACTTCCAGGTCCCGGAGCGCCATAGAGGAGAGCACGCATGGCAAACGTCGCCTTCGATTACACAAACCTCACCGAGATAGAGGGAGGCATTACAGGGACGGAACTCTCGCAACTCGGCCCCCGCCTCGAAGAGGCCGCTAACGTTCTTCTCCGGGAGCCGCCCGGATTCATGCGCCTCCCAAAGACCGCCGGGCTCTCCGACCAGCCAAAAGCTTTGGCCGGGGAGATCAACGCCTCCGGTGCCACCGACTTCGTCCACGTCGGCATCGGCGGTTCCGCTCTCGGACCCATCGCCATACACCGTGCGCTGGACCACCCGCTTCATAACCTCCTCACCGGCCGCCCCGGCCCCCGCATACACTTCGCTGAGAACGCCGACCCCGCTACCCTAAGCGCTATCCTGGACGTCACGGACTTGTCCAATACCTGGGTTAACGCCGTCACCAAGAGCGGCTCGACCGCCGAGACGATGGCCAACTTCCTCGTGCTGCGCGGCGCTTTGATAGACGCCGTGGGCGAGGAGGCGTATGGGGAGCGCGTAGTCTTCACGACCGACCCCGAAGAGGGCTATCTGGTGCAGATAGCGGAGAGGGAGGGAATAAGGAGGCTACCAATACCGCACGATGTCGGCGGGCGCTTCTCGGTTCTGACGCCGGTCGGTCTCCTCCCCGCCGCCGTCACCGGCCTCGACGTGGACGCACTGCTGCGGGGCGCCGAGCAGTGCGTCGACGAGGTAACGCGAGAGGGGGCGAAGCATCCCGCAGTCGTGGGGGCCGCCTACCACTACCTCATGGATACGGAGAGGGGCCGCAACGTGCGGGTAATGATGCCCTACGCCGACGCTCTGGAGAGGTTCGCGGCGTGGTTCGTGCAGCTCTGGGCGGAGTCTTTGGGGAAGGAGGGCAAGGGCTCGACACCGCACGGCGCCGTCGGTACCATGGACCAGCACTCGCAGGTGCAGCTGTACATGGAGGGACCGGAGGACAAGGTGATCGAGCTGATCGAGATCGAGAACCACCCCCGCGACCTCCCCATCCCCAGAGCCTACGAGGATCTCGAAGGCGTCGGCTACCTCGGCGGTCACACGATGGCCGGACTCCTCAACGTCGAGTGCGACGCGACGCGCAAGGCGCTCGCTGAAGCCGGACGCCCCAACGCGACCATAAGGCTCGACACAGTGGACGAGGAGCACCTCGGGTACCTCATGCAAGCCCTGGAGGTTCAGACGGCGATCGCGGGATCACTTTACGGGGTCAACGCCTTCGACCAACCCGGCGTCGAGGCGGGGAAGCGAATTACCTACTCTAGGATGGGTCGCCCGGGTTACTGAGAGGCTCCGTCTATCTCCTCAAAGCATGTTTTCTCGCCTAGACGGGGAGGCTCACATAAGTAGTAGAACAGGAAGAGCGCATCCGACACCTGAACGAGAAGGACGGCAGGGACGGCGACTACGTACTGTACTGGATGCAGGAAGCCCAGAGGGCGGAGCACAACCATGCGCCAGAGTACACCGTACAGAGGTCGAACGATCTCCACCAGCGGCTCCTCGTCGTCTTCGGGGTAACAGAGGTAGGTAGGTATACCGTCGCACTTACAAACGCCTTGTCCTTCCGCGCTACGCTCTCTCCTAGCGGTGACGTTCGTGCCGTGGAAGTGATCGCAGCCTAAGCGAGCGGGGACGAAGCCCGGGAGAGCGGCAATGCCCCGGCCGTGGCGGCATCGCCCTAGCCTAGAGGGTAGGCCGGTGATACCTACGGACGACCACGGAAGCGTACCGGGATAACCATAGCCGCCTCGCCCAGTACTTCGATACGGGCCGCAGGGCGCCCGTTGCTTCCAAGGTGTTCCCGTACCTCGCCGGGCCGACTGAGATAGGCTCCTTACTCTCTAGGGGCTCCGGCCCTCCTTCTTGTCCTTATTCACCGAGCTGCTGCTAAGACGTCTTCTCGAAACCTAACTTCCGGTGTTAATTCTAGGAAAATCGCGGGTGTGCTGCGTAGAAGAGGGCCGGTGTCCTCGACAGGGCTTCGACCTCGCACGTGGCTGGCAGCGGAGGGGTATAGTGGGGTTGCCTCAGTGCATGAATTTTGAGGGGAAGGTGGAGGAGTAGACGTAGAGCTTCACCAAAGACTACCGAGAGCTCTAGGCGACACTGTGTGCCACCATTTTCTAAA
>JADDPM010000276.1 GCA_016781885.1 Rubrobacter sp. | reverse complement strand
CCGGGGTCCTTACCTTAGGGGCTCCGGCCCTTCCTTCTCGCCTTATTCACCCGAGTGCGCGGGAGCGGGGCGGGTGCTAGGTTATGCGTGCAAGTGGAGCTGTCGGCAGCGCTTTCGGGCGATGAGATCAGTATCAACGTCAGCCGTGTAACTTGCGGCGAAATTCCTCTTCGTCTTTCTTTGCCTGTTCTAGGATAGCTTTGAAAAGCCGGTTGCTCTTTATCTCCGCGTTTCCCTTCGACAAGCGTGTCTTCGCGTCTACCTCTCCCACCTGATTGGTACGCACCCAGGTTTCGTGCTTGCGCACGCGGGCAAGTGTAAATCCGTTGGCGCGCAGAACGTAGCGAACCTCTCGAAGCGTTGGGGGCAACTAGGCGGTAACCAGTCGCCTGAACCAGGTTACGGGTTCGTAATCCAAAAGCTCAACGTATCGACGCTGCTGCTCCAGCTCTGGAGCCAGGCGAGGGTTCTCTTCGCGCAGGTACTCGAGCCACTCTCCTATGGACTCTATGAGGACCGCCAGGGCAGCGTACGCGCCGTCGGCCTCTACCGATACGCCCAGTTCGCGAGCGTTCATAAAAACCGTCCGGCCCTCGACAGCCGCCTCGACGTCCAGTAGCAGATCGTCAGGAGGGGTAGCTGGAAGCGGAATACTGAATGCACGCGGAACCTCTCTGGGCCTGTAGCGCACAGAGAGTGTCTCGCCGTCCGATTGCGTGTCCGCTGGTCGTGAAAGTTCTCTAAGCCCACCTGTCGGAACCGTGGCCGAGCTCACCCTTGACCTCCTTCCCTGCCTTCTTCGGATTGGTATCTTAACGTATCTTCGAGTTTGCCGACGTTAGTGCTGATGGCCTGCAACAACGGCATCGCGAACGTAGGCGCTATGTGCACACGAGATACCACCTTCGCCTTTGGAGTCTCTCCCGGAGACACCGGAGTGGTTCCCAATTGACAGAAGTCGATGGTGATCTCGTGCGGAGTATGATGGACCACTGCGAAATTCGCGTAGACGCCGTTCTCCAACTCCGGCGGCAGATCGATATCGAGGTTCTGGCCTTCCGGTGGTACTTGTCCTTCTGCCACGCTAATTCTCCTTCGGGCGCTCGGCGGTACCCTTAGTCTACCCGATGAGCATACCTGCTCGCCGTAGCCCCTCGTACCCGTAGGCCTCGGGGCAGCCAACTACTCGCTCTTGTCTCCCACCCCCCACCGGAGAGAATCCGAGGATGGACTCCCGGTTCCCCAACCGCTCCCCCTCCGCACTACGCCGCCGCCAAGCCGAGGTCCTCTACGACCTCGAGGTAGAGCTCCGCAAGATCGGCTGGGAGGATCCCGCCTTCGTCTACGACGAGGAGCACGACCTGTTGCGCTTCAGGGACGGGCGCTTTGCTTTCTCGAGAAGGCACGCCGACTGAGAGCTGTTGAGGAAGCGGGGTGGGTTGCAGGGGATATAGGTCGTTGCGCGGGGCGCGGGCAGGCGCTAGGCTGATGTAATCGGCGGGAGGAAGGTGCAGGCACCCGCTGACAGCAAGGAAAAACAACCTCGAGGAGGAGGACCGTGAGAAGATTGTT
>JADDPM010000133.1 GCA_016781885.1 Rubrobacter sp. | reverse complement strand
CCCAGCAAGGCTTCCAGCCCGCGCGGCTGCCGGAGCCGACGGATGACCCGGGGACCACGCTCATGGAGCCAACCCGGATGCAGCGGGTTATCGGCGAGCGCATGACGGAGGCCAAGCAGCACGTCCCGCACTTCTACGCTACCGCCGAGGTCAGGATGGACGCGGCGATAGCGCTGCGTAAGCAGCTCAACGAGCAGCTTGAAGAGGAGGGCCTAAAGCTCTCCGTCAACGACTTCGTGATGAAGGCGTGCGCGGTGGCGTTGAGGAACTACCCGAACCTCAACGCCCTCTACACGAGCAAGGGCATAGAGCTGCACGAGAAGGTGGACATGGCGATGGCCGTAGCTCTAGACGCCGGCCTTATAACCCCCGTCATCAGGGACTGCGGAAGCAAGGGGCTCGCTGCCATCTCGCGGGAGTCAAAGGACCTTGCGTCCCGGGCGCGTGACGGGAAGCTCAAGCCCGACGAGTACCAGGGCGGCACGATCACGGTCTCAAACATGGGCATGTTCGGGGTGGAGAGCTTCACAGCGATCATCAACCCGCCCCAGGCGGCCATCGTCGCGGTCTCCAGCATCCAGAGGCGTCCCTCCTACGACGAGACCGGCGAGGTCGTCCCGGCGAGCATGATGAAGCTCACCCTCTCGGCAGACCACCGCGTCGCGAACGGCCGCGACGGGGCGCTGTACATGTCCGAGGTCCAGCGCGTGCTCGAGAACCCCGTGCTGCTGATGGTCTAGACGCGGACTTTAGGCGCTTGCCCGAGAGAACGAGAGGGAGGTCCCCGGAGGAGGTAGGGACCTCCCTCTCGCTGTGGCTAGAGTGATGCTCCGGTTTCGGCGAAGCTGCTTACTCTTACACGTGTTAGCCAGGCTCCTATCTCTTCTTCTTGGCCTTCTTTCTCCTGTTTCTCCTGGCGGCGTTGCTCCTGCGAGCCTCGCCGTTGCCCTTCGCGCCTGTAGTTGAATGCTCCGGAGACGAAGAGTCCGGTCCGGTCGCCACTCTTTCGCTTGTCGGTCTATCTTCGTCCTCGCGGGCTTCTTTGGAACTCGTGGTCTCCTCCGGCACAGCCTTTGGGGAGCGACCGTAGACGATCAGGTTCTGGCAGAAGGTGATGGTGTTCGAGGTGACCCAGTAGACGAAGAGACCGGACGGGAAACCGCCGAAGGCAAGGAAGCTACCGAAGACGAGGGGCATAAACCGCATGAGCTGCTTCTGCTGGGGGTCGGTGCGCCGGATGGTGAGCTCCTGGGAAGCCATCATAGTGAGGACGTAGGCGACCGGGAGGATAAAGTAGGGATCGGCCACGGTGAGATCCTTAAACCAGAAGAGGCCCCCGGTCCTGAAGCTCTCCAGGTGCTCGAACTCCTTTATCGTGTAGTAGAGCACGAGGAAGATAGGGAGCTGAATAAAGAGGGGTAGGCAGCTCCCCAGAGGGTTGACCTTCCGTTCCCCGTAGAGCCTCATCTGCTCTTCCTGCTGCTTCTGACGATCGTCCTTGTACTTCGTCCGGATCTCGTCCAGCTCCGGCTTGAGATCCTGCATCTTGCGCATGCTCTTGACCTGTCGCACGGTCAGCGGGAAGAGAAGGGTGCGCACCCCGACCGTGAGCATCACGATGGAGAGCCACCACGGGACGCCCCAGTCGTGAAACGTCGTCAGCACGGCGCCCATAAGCTCGAAGAGCGGCTCAAAGATGCTTCTAAGTAACTCGATCATGCGTTGTCCGTTGTCCTTAAGTGTCGCTGGAGACTCGGTAGATGGCCTGTGCGCACCACGTTGCTCGCAGCAGCGAGCTCTGGAGGGACGTTAGACCGTGAGGTTGTGCGCGGTGAGGCGTGACCCGCGGAGAAGAGCGCATACCCCGACCCACCCAGCGAGACCGGAGAAGAGGACGAAGAAGGACGAGAGCATGGAGATGACCGGCGCGGGGCGCCAGACGCATTGACCTGGAGCAATGCTGCCCAAGACGAGCGCCATCGACAGGAGCCCGGCCAGCATGGAGCAGGCAGCAAAGAGGGTCTCGCGGTGGCGGAAGAGGTAGTTCGCCAGGTGCCCGGCGCAGCCCAGGGCGCTGAGCGCCGCGAGCAACGACAGACCATAGCCGGTCTCGGCGTAAACTTCTTCTTGCGGGAGAAGCCCCGCCAGGAACAGCCCGAGAGCCGGTAAGGAGAACAGAAGTGCTCTGAACGCGGCGTCCGAGGACGGACTCCGCGCTACGTCCGTCTTACATTTCCAACCGAGCCCTAAGAAGGGGCTTGAGAGCAGACCATCCACGCCGCGATTCTACCACCTGGCATGACGGGACCCGGCGGCCTCTCCATGCTGTACATTCGGGAGCCCGCCGTACCGTCCGGGCCCTGGTGGCGGTTAGGTAGTTACTGGTTCGGGAAGAAGACGTCCTTGACGGTGATGTTTACCTCGGTTACCTGAAGGCCGGTGAGGTTCTCGACGCGCTGGATTACGCCGTCCCGCATTGTTTGGGTGATCTCGGGGATAGATCTGCCGTAGGGGACCGTTATGGTCAGGTCCAGCGCCGCCTGCGTCTCGCCGACCTCGACGGAGACCCCGCGGCTGCCTCTGGAGCTTCCGGTGACCTTGCCGAAGAGCTCGCCCACGGTCGGCGAGTTGTCGCCCGGTATGCTCCCGCCGCCGCGCCCGGTGTCGATCTGGGGCTCGGCCCCCGAGACCTCCTGCACCACCTGCGCTGCGATACTGACGACGACGGCGTCGTTTATGGTCGTCTTCCCCCGGTCGCTCTGGAGGGGACTACCTCCACCCTGTTGCCTTGACTGAGTCTCCGCCACGGTCTCCTCCTTGTCTCATCAACTCCTCTTCTAGAATACCCGCTGCCGAATCCTCGCGCCCGCTTGCGTGGGGCTGCGCGGAGTATCGACGTGGGTTAAGCTGAATGGGCCACTCGGTACGAGCGGGCAGGGGAAAAGTGTAGGAAGGAGGAGAGATCATGGCGAGAGAGCCGGAGACTATCCGCAACGTTTGTCTGATCGGGCACCGGGGGAGTGGTAAGACCGCCCTCGGGGAGGCGATGCTTGGGCTTGCATCCGGGAGGAAGGGGGCGGCAGGCAACATCCTCGACCACGCCGAGGAGGAGGGCGAGCGCGGCATGACGCTCGGGATGAGTGTGGCCCACCTCGAATGGAAGGGCCGCCAGGTCAACGTCCTAGATACCCCCGGTGACGGGGGCTTTATCGCGGACGCCTTCGTAGCCCAGAGGGTGGCGGACTGCGCGGTCCTGGTGGTACACGCGCAAGATCCCATACAGGTGGTTACCGAGCGCGTCTGGCGGCGCGGTGAGAAGGAGGAGATACCGCACATCGTCGTCGTGAACCACCTCGACCGTGAGCGCACGGACTTCTCGGAGGTCGTGGAGCAACTCCGGACGCGCTTCGGGCCGGCTGTCGTGCCGCTGAACCTGCCCATCGGCAAGGAGGGGGACTTCAAGGGCGTCTACGGGCTGCTTAGCGGCACGGCGTTCGTGGACGGGCAGCAGACGAACGAGGTGCCTGACGGAATGGAGGAGGAGGTCGAGGAGGCGAGGGTCCTGATGCTGGAGACCATCGCCGAGAGCGACGACACGCTGCTGGAGAAGTACCTCGAAGGGGAGGAGCTCTCGACCGAAGAGATGTTCGAGGGGATCCGTAAAGGGATCGCCGACGGTCTCATTATTCCCGTTCTGGCGACCAGCGTGGAGAAGATGATCGGGGTAGACCGCGTGCTGGACGTGATCGCCGGTAGCGCTCCGAGCCCCGTTGACCGCTCCCGCTGGATTACGGAGGAGGGCGAAGAGCTCCCCTGCGACCCGGATGGTCCGTTCGCCGCCTACGTCTTCAAGACCTTTGTAGACCCGTTTGCAGGACGACTGAGCGCCCTGCGCATCGTGAGCGGACGCTGCCGCTCGGACGAGGCGCTCACGAACCCGCGCACGGGCTCCGCCGAGCGCCTCGGGGGCATCTCGCACCTCATGGGCAAGGAACGGGTCTCCATTGACGAGGCCGTGGCAGGCGACATCGTCGCCGTCGCCAAGCTGAAGGAGACCCACACCTTCGACACCCTCTGTAGGCCCGAGGCCCCCATCTCCTTCGCGCCGGTGGAGTTGCCCGAACCTACGACGGCGTTCGCCGTCGGTGCGAAGACCCGGGGCGAGGAGGAGAAGGTCTTCGAGGCTATCCGCAAGGTCGCCGACGAGGATCCCTCTCTTGTGTTGCAGCGTTCTGAAGATACGGGGGAGGACATCCTTTCCGGGCTCGCGCAGATGCACGTGGAGCTCGCCCTCGAACGCATCCACCGCCGCTATGGGGTCGAGGTCGAGGCCCGCGCCCCGAAGGTGCCGTTCAAGGAGACCATCGCCGCTTCGGCCCAGGCCCAGGGACGCTACAAGAAGCAGACCGGCGGTAGGGGGCAGTTCGGAGACGCGAGGATAGAGGTCTCGCCGCTCCCCCGCGGCTCGGGCTTCGAGTTCGAGGACGGCATCGTCGGCGGCGCTATCCCGCGCCAGTACATCCCGGCGGTCGAGAAAGGCATCCTGGAGGCGATGCGCGAGGGCGTGCTCGCCGGCTGCCCCGTGGTAGACGTAAAGGTTCGCCTCTACGACGGCGCCTTCCACTCGGTAGACTCCTCGGAGATGGCGTTCAAGATCGCCGGCTCGATGGCCTTCAAGAACGCCGTCGCCCAGGCCCGGCCGGTCCTCCTGGAGCCGTACGTAAAGGTCGAGGTCCTGGCCCCCACCGAGCTGGTCGGCGAGGTCATGGGCGACCTCTCCGGCCGCCGCGGACGTCCGATGGGCATCGAGCAGCGCGGCGAGCGCCAGGTCGTCCAGGCAGAGGTGCCGCAGGTCGAGATGCTGACCTACGCCCGAGACCTGCGCTCCATCACCGGCGGCCGCGCCAACTTCCACGTCGAGTTCGACCACTACGAGGAGGTTCCGCCGAACCTCGTAGAGAAGGTCCTCGCCGCCAACGGTACGCGGGTCGAGGAGAAGGTGGGTTAGAGGCCTTCAGTTTTGGAGGTGCAAGAACACAAAGGCTGCAGGACTGAGTGGTGAAAAGCCTCGGGTCGGTAGTAATAAGGGTACTGTAGCTTGAGAATTTCTCGGCTTCTAGGGAGTATCCTGGCTCGACGGCGAGGTACACGGCCATCAGCCGGTCGGGGCCGGCAGATGGGGTAGGGAGACCCCTATCAGGGAGTCCCGCGTGACCAGTTCCGCCAGCTCATCCTCGCTCATGCCCTGGGTGCCTGGCGGGCGCATGGGGAGGACGAGGTAGCGGACGTCTGCGGTGCTGTCATGGACGACTACCTCGACGTCATCACCCACTTCGAAGCCAAACTCACGGATGACCGCGCGGGGCTCCCGGACGGCGCGGGAGCGGTACTCCGTGCTCTTGTACCAGTCTGGCGGACGGCCGAGGATGGCCCGTGGGTAGCAGGAGCAGAGGGTGCAGACGACGAGGTTATGGACCTCGGGCGTGTTCTCGACGACGACGAACTCGATTAGGCCGGAGGCGTCTATACCTAGCTCCAGAGCCGCCGCTTTCGTGTCGGAGAGGAGGCGGGTTTTGAAGGCGGGGTCCGTCCAGGCGCGGGCGACGAGGCGGGCGCCGTTGGCGGGCGTGCGGGCGTCCATATACCGAATCTGGGCCTCCACCTCTTCCCTGGTCAGGACTCCTTTCTCGACGAGCAGC
>JADDPM010000275.1:540-1419 GCA_016781885.1 Rubrobacter sp. | reverse complement strand
ACACCTGCGCCCTCTTCGAGAGACCCAACTCAGACCTATCAGCCACCGACAAGCTTATCCTGTGGCGGCTGCGCGGGGAGGCCCTGCGACGGCGTGACGAGGGGATAGCGGGACCACAGCCGGTGCTCATCGGCGACATCGAGACAGAGCGGGGGACAGTGCCGGGTCTGGCGAGCAAGGTGGGCATGTCGGCGGGTCAGGTGGGCAAGCGCCTCAAGGCGGGAGCGGAGGCCTGCGGGGCTATCAGGCGCACCGAGGACAAGGACCCGGATACTGGCAGGACGCGCATACTCATCGAGTTCACCGATGCTTACTGGGACCCAAGCAGGCTCAAGCGAGACCAGCCCAGGAACCAGGGAGGACGCAGGAAGCCTCGGTGCCCGGATCACCCACAAGCCGACATCCTGCAGAGGACCACTTGGGCATGCTCGGAGTGCGGGCAGGTGCTGGACGTACGAGAGAGCCTGATGCATCCAGACGACCCGGAACTAGAGCCAGACACCCCAACCGTCAACTTGACGGACCATGTGGACCCACAGTGGGGGGGGGACTCCAACCAGCAATTTGACGGTTGGTCCCCGAAGGAGTGTGATGGTGGTCACGAGCTAGGGGCTGGGGCGCTGGTGGAGGCCTCGGTGCCGGCGGGATGTGAGGGGGAGGAAACTCTTGTAGATACCCCAACAGGCAAGTTGACGGTTGGGCCCCAGGAGCCCGACGAGGTACCGGTCCTGGAAACCCAGGAGGGGGGGGATATCGCCGATGGACAACTTGTCGGTCGGCCTATTGAGGATGTCGGCGATGTCGATGAGATGGTCCCGGAGGACAACTTGTCGGTCGGGACTCCCCAGGAGCTGCGTGGGCGCGCACAGTGGGTGGCGT
>JADDPM010000275.1:0-532 GCA_016781885.1 Rubrobacter sp. | reverse complement strand
GAAACCACCCCCGACGGCCGCTGTGTGAAGCCCCCCTACAGGCCGTCCAACCCTCGTAAGCGCGCCGACGTGATGGATCCCGGTACGTGGGGCACCTACGAGGAGGCCCTGGCAGTCTCTGGTGAGGGAGGAGGCGTGGGGTACGTGCTCACTATGGGCGATCCGTACAGCGTGATCGACCTGGACGGGTGTCGTGATCCCCAGACGGGAGAGATCGAGCCTGCAGCGGCGGAGGTGGTGAGGCTGCTAGATAGCTACACGGAGATATCCCCTTCAGGTAAGGGCCTGCACGTGTGGCTAAGGGGCAGGATACCAGGGGAGCGCCGGCGGAAGGGCAAGCTTGAGATGTACGACCGGGCGAGGTACGTGACCGTCACGGGGCAGGTCCTCCCAGGGTATACGGAGATCAGGGAGCGGCAGGAGGAGTTGGGGGAGCTGTACAGGCGCACCTTCGGGGATATCTCGGGGCCACCTCGGAGACCTCGAGGACCAGAGGTTCGGTCTATCCCGAGCGCCGGCGACGAGGAGATCA
>JADDPM010000037.1:13826-16668 GCA_016781885.1 Rubrobacter sp. | reverse complement strand
CGCCTCGGCCCTCTCGTGCACCCGGTGCGGCTTCGTGCGGTGCTGCCCCAGGTGCGGTCTACCCCTCGCTCTTCACGGTCCGGGCTCCCTCTTTTGCGGGCGCTGCGGGTATGGAGAGAGCGTCCCGAAAGAGTGCCTGGACTGCGGCTCGGACCGACTCGACAGTACCGGCTACGGCGTCGAGCGGATACGGACGGAGCTTGTGGGCTCTTTAGGGGTCGAGGTCGGGCTCCTGACGGCGGACGTTCGGGAGGAGGAGGGGGCGCCGGTCGTGGCGGGCACGGCCCACTGTGTGCTGGATGAGGAATGGGACCTGGTCTCGATCCCCGACTCGGACGCCCTCCTCTTCGGCGGCGCGGGCTCGATGGAGAAGGGTTTCAGGCTTTTGTATAGGTCAGCGGTGGCGAGCAGGGAGCGCCTGGTCGTGCAGACTCGCTCGCCGGAGCATCATGCTCTGGTAGCGGCACTCCGGGGAGACTACGAGGCGTTCGCCGCTGAGGAGCTCCCGAAGCGCCGGAGCCTGGGATACCCGCCACACGCCCACCTGGCGGAGATCGTCTTTGAGGGGGCCGGGAAGACGGTGCGGCGTGCGGTAGAATCGGGGTTGAAGCAGGCCCTCCCCAGCGGGGTAGAGATGCTCGACTCCGCCCCGTTCCCGGGGGAGGGGAGCCGCTTTGTGTGGCGAGTCCTGTTGAGGAGCCGTAAGCGCGGCGCCCTGGGGGAGGCCGCGGCGCTTGTGGCGAAGGAGACGGCCGAGGGCCGGAGTGGCGCTCTCAAGGCGTGGATAAATATGGACCCCGAGGAGGCGTGAGTTGGAGCACGATATCAGGACGTTCGGAGACCCGGTGTTGAAGTCGCGGGCGACCTCCGTAAAAGACTTCGACGAGTCGCTCGAACGCCTGTCCGAGGACATGATGAGGATCATGCGCGAGCACGACGGCGTGGGCCTAGCGGCCAACCAGATAGGCCGCCTCAAGCGCATCTTCGTCGCCGCCTACGAAGATGCGGAGTACGCCATCGTCAACCCCGTGATCGAGGGGCGCTCCGAGACTACTGAGAAGGACATCGAGGGCTGCCTCTCCATCCCGGGGACCTGGGTCGAGGTCGAGCGCTCGCTGGCGGTGACGGTCACAGGCCAGGACCCTTCTGGCACGCCCGTGCACATCGAGGCAGAGGGTCTCCTCGCGCGCATCTTCCAGCACGAGATAGACCACCTCGACGGCGTCCTGATCCTGGACCGCACCGACCGCGACTCGCGTAAGGAGGCCATGCGCGAGATCCGCGAGCGCATGTTGACCCGCAAGTAGCTTCTCCAGGCACTCCCTTGAAGGTAGCCTTCGCCGGGACCCCGGACTTCGCCGCCACCATCCTACGCGGCCTTATCGACTCTGAGCACGAGGTCGGGTTGGTGATCTCCCAACCCGACCGCCGCCGCGGGCGCGGGCGCAAGCTCGCCAGAACCCCCGTGGCCGAACTCGCGTTGGACGCCAACCTTCCCTTCCGCCAACCAGCTCGCATCGGCGAGGTCGCTGGAGAGATCTCTACCCACGACGCCCTGGTAGTCGCGGCATACGGCCAGATCCTGCGCCCCGATACCCTCTACGCCGCCAGACTAGGCGCCTGGAACGTACACGCCTCCCTCCTCCCAGCCTATCGCGGCGCCGCCCCGATAGAGCGCGCCATAATGAACGGAGAGACCGAGACAGGAGTCTCGATAATGCTCATGGACGAAGGTCTCGATACCGGCCCCGTGGCCCTCCAGCGCCGGATCACTATCCCCCCCGATATGACCGGCGGCGCGCTCACACAAGCCCTCGCAAAACTCGGATGTAACGCTGTAGTAGAGGTTTTGATCACTCTGGAAGAAAAATCTCTAACCCTGAGCGATCAGAACAGTCTTTATGCTACTTACGCTGCTAAACTAGAGGATGAGGAAAAGGTAATAAGGTGGGCTGAAGGGGTGGAAAAGGTGCATGATCTGGTCCGCGCCCTTACACCACATATAGGTGCCCGTACTTTCCACCCTGAGTTCTCCGGTCCAATCAAGGTGCTCCGCTCAAAGGTCTTTGAAAAACGTCAAAATTTCCGGCCCGATATACTTCCGGGCACGATTTTACCTGCAAACAAGCGTATTTTAGTGGCATGTGGAGAAGGTGTTCTAGAGGTCTTGGAGCTTCAGTCGCCCGGGAGCAGGGCCCTCTCGGCGGCTGATTTTCTGCGAGGGAGGCGCTTGGAGGGCGTTTTTTACGCTTGAGGAGCCACTACCTGTAGTAGAGATGGTTTCTGCTTCCGCAGGATGTAGGGATTAGCGCAAGATGTTGGCGGCGATGTTAGAATTTCACTCATGGGCGCCGAGGAGAACACCGGAAGGAGAGCGCGATAACCGGGCACGAGACAACTCCTCGCATACCTCAACCGCAAGTTGAGGTACAGGAAAGCATCCTTGATGAGGCTATCAGGTTGGTAATTGTAGGGGCTGGTGGTTATGGGCGTCTCGCTTTGGATGTCCTGGTAGCTGGCGGGTTTGAGGCTTGGGTCACCGGGTTCTATGACGATGCTCACGCTATACTTCCGGGAAACGTTCGGGGGGTTCCGATCCTTGGCGACATAGGTATGTTGAAGAGCATGCTCTCGGTTGAGTCGGTATATGTAGTCGTTGCTATCACTGACAACGACGTGCGTCTGCGGCTCGCGAACTCCATAAGGGTTCTTGGGGCGCAGTTCTTTACGGCGGTGCATCCGGCGGTGTACATGTCGTCGGAGGCTGTCGTCGGGGATGGGTCTGTGTTGGCGGCGGGCGCGGTGGTGCATCCTGATGCGGCGGTAGGGAGCCATTGTTATA
>JADDPM010000037.1:0-13590 GCA_016781885.1 Rubrobacter sp. | reverse complement strand
GGAGTTTTCTAAACGTCGTGATACACCGCGTTCCGCTGCGGCAGTCGATAATTTGGCCGTCGTCGAGGTGTCCGAACTGCGGGGAGCGCATCAAGTCGTTCGACAACCTCCCGGTGCTCTCTTATCTGATACTGCGGGGGAGGTGCCGGAACTGCAAGGCACGCATCTCACCACGTTATCCTCTCGTCGAGATGCTGACCGGGCTACTCTTCGTTCTCGCGGCGTACGAGTTTGGGCTCTCTCTAGCGCTCGTGTCGGCGCTCGTTCTGATCTGCGCGCTCGTGGCACTCGCCGGGACGGACCTTGAGCACCGGTTGTTGCCGAACAGGATCGTCGCGCCCGCGGCGGTGATCGGGTTCGTCCTGTCGGTGGCCGGTGCCCCGGGTTCGTGGTGGATCTATCTGGTCTCGGCTCTGGGTGTCGCGGGGGGGCTCTTCGCGCTCGCGCTGGCCTATCCGGGCGGTATGGGGATGGGCGACGTAAAGATGGGAGGGATGCTCGGTGCTTTTCTGGGACCGTATGCTGCGCTCGCCGTCTTCTTCGGAGCACTCGTTGGGGCGCTCGCCGGCGGGGTGCTGATGGCTTTGGGGAAGATGCAGCGCGGGAGCGCGCTGCCGTTCGGGGTGTTTCTCTCTCTGGGGGGCGCGGTCACGCTGTTCGTGGGGCAAGATATCTGGAACTTCTACCTCCGTATGGTCGGGGGGGTGTAAGGTTTGCTCGGGAGATTCAAGTCTCCTCCGGTAGGCCTTGACATAGACCGCGGCGCCATAAAAGCAGTACAGATCTCGCAGTCGGGCGGGAGCTACGCGTTGCAGCACGTCGGTTACCGGAGGCTGCCGGCTGGCGCGGTGGCCGATGGTGAGGTTGCCGACCACGACCTGCTCGCCTATGAGCTCAAGGAGTTCTGGGCTTCGCATTCCTTCAAGGGCAAGTCGGTGTACCTGGGGGTGGCAAACCAGAAGGTCGTGGTGAGGCTCCTGGAGTTCCCGCGTATGAGCCAAGATGACCTCAAGGGCGCGATCGGCTACGAGGCTCAGGATCACATACCCATGCCCATGGAAGAGGCTGTACTAGATTACATCGTGCTGGGACCTATGGAAGAGGGGTCCGACCTAGACCGCATCCTTATCGTCGCCGCGCAGAAGGAGATGATCTCACGCTACTCCTCGGTGGTACGTAGCGCGGGCTTGAGGGCACAGGGGATAGACGTAAAGGCGCTCTCGCTTGTACGGTCGACGCTGCCCAATACCCTCTTCGACGACGAGGGCGCGATCCTCCTCATCGACGTGGGCAACGAGATCACCAACCTCGTCGTGACCCAGGGCGGCAACCCGGCGCTGACCCGCTTTATACCTGGCGGTTCGGGCTATCTGGCCCAGGCTATTGTCGAGGCTGCCGGATTATCCGAGGAAGAAGCCGAGAGGCAGTTAACCAACCCGAGAATTAGGATCGGGCCCGAGTCCGGGGGGGAGCCCGCGGGGGTTGACCTCTCTGAGGAGAACGACGACTTCGACCCCGCGCTGATGTACGACATTCGGCGGGGGCTCGAAGATGCGGTCCAGGCCCTCGCTGAGGACGTGCAGAGATCCGTGGAGTATCACTACGCGCAGCCCGGATCCAGGGAGGTCACGCAGGTCTTCGTCTCGGGCGAGGGTGCGCTGGTGAACGGCCTCGACGCGTACCTCGGGGATCTCCTCGGGATACAGACGCATCGAGGGACGCCTCTACAGAAGCTCTCCGGCAACAGGTCCAACGTGCCGGACGAACAGCTCGGGATCATGGAGCCGGTGCTGGCGGTGGCCCTGGGTCTCGCCCTGGAGGAAGCATGAGGAGGGTCAACCTCCTCCCGCCGGAGGACCGGCGCCGGAGAGCCGCCGCCCCGACGACGACGTCGAGGACCGGCATTATCGGCCTGCTGCTTATCCTGGGCGCTCTTTTGTTGATGGTCATGATCGGGCTCTACCTCTTCTACTTCATCCGCATAGGCAACGAAGAGGAGCAGATCGCGCAGTTAGACCAGGACATTGCCCGCCAGCAGGCGCGCCTGGAGGAACTTGCCCCGTATAGCGGTCTGCAGGCTCGTCTGGACGCCAAGAAGTCAATCGCCGACGGCATCTTCAGGACGCGCTTCGCATGGGATGAGTTCTTGAACGGCCTCGCGTTCGTGGTACCCAACGAGACCGCGCTCGACGTCTTTACCGGTACGGCTACTCCCATCAACATCACCGCGCCGTCTGGCGGGGGGGCAGAGTTGCAGAACCTCGAGCCGCCTGGGACTATCACCTTCAGCGGCTTCGCGTCGCGGCGGGGTGAGCGGCTCGACAACGAGTTGAACGGTTTCCAGAACGTGGCGGACTTCATCGTCAGGATGAACAACCTGCGTTACCTGGCCAACTCAGACCTTACCACTGCCGAGCGCAACGATCAGGACTTCGCCGATCCCGGGGCCATCACCTTCGAGGTCAACGCAGGGCTGGTCACGCGGGTAGGCGAGTTCGGCGACGAGATCCAGCTCTCAGGTGTCGAGGAAGGCAGCGAAGAAGACCAGGCAGAAGACAACGACGTGGACAACCCGGCACAGCCTAATAGCGAGAAGGCAAGCCGGCCAAGAGTGGAGCGTTAATGGACCGCAACGACCGGAACATCCTCATACTGGGTATTCTGATCCTGATCGTGCTCGGCGTAGGATATTACTTCCTGCTCTTCAGCCCCTTGAGGCAAGATTACCTCGCCCGGTTCAACGAGCGAACCCAGAAAGAGGCCCAGAAGGCCAAGCTAGAGCAGTCGGTCGCCCAGTTAGAGAACGTCCGGCGCGACGCCCCCAACATCGAGCGCCAGATCCTCGAGCTCTCCAAGCGCATACCGGAGCAGGACGAGATACCCACCCTCCTGGTACAGATAGAGAGCGTCGCCATACAGTCTGGAGTGAGGCAGTTCTCGATTACGCCAGGCTCCCCGGAGGCCCCGCCCAACGGTGGTGGCGACTTCTCGCGTATCCCGGTTACAATGACGTTTCTGGGGAGCTACGAGGACCTTCAGGACTTCTTATTCCGCATTAGAAACCTGTCGCGGCTGATGACGGTCAACCAGGTGACTTACTGCCGGTCCCCAGAGCCGTTATCCGGAGCCTCGTGTGACGTGGATATCGAGTTGCCCGAAGAGGGGGAAGGGACCGGTATGACGAATGGAGGAGGGGCCTCCGATAGGCTGGAGGTCGAGATCCAGGCCGAAGTCTACGTACAGCCCGCCGCGGGTGGAACGACCGGCGGTGGAGGGGGTACAGCCCCCGCGGGCGGCGCGACGCCTCCGCCGGAAGGTGGCGCGCCCGAGGGAGGCGCACCCAAGGGAGGGGGGGCACCGAAGTGATCCGCCGGGCGCAGCTTCTAGGGTCCGGAGGCCGGGCCGCAGACCGCGTGCTTGCGGCGAGCCGACGTATCCGGGACGGCCTGTTGCGCGACAACAAGGTAATACCGGTGGTTCTGGCGGTCCTGGCGCTCCTGATCTTCGCCTGGATTTTGGCAGGTGCCCTCATAGGAGGGGAGCCCGACGAGAAGGGGACAGGCCAGGTCGCGAGTCAGGCTTCCCAGCCTCAAGCAACCCAGGACTCGGAGAGCGGAGACCCTGAAACACCCGCCCCCGAGGCTGAGAACCGCGATACCGACTCCTACGCTGCCTTCGACGACCGGAGGGACCCGTTCGAGCTTCCCCCGGGCCTTCGCTCGAAGGATGATGAGAGCGCCAATGGCGGCAGCGGTGACGGCGGTGAGAACGGGAGCGGCGGTGACATCAACGGCGACAACGGTGGTGACAACGACGGCAACCGTAGTAACGAGCCGTCTCCAAGAGGTTCAGATACTAGAGAGAGCGGTGGTGGCGGCGGAGACCGTAGCAGCGGTGACGCGAACCGTAACAGGGGAGGCAGCGGAGGCGGAGATGGTGGCCAGGACGGCACTGGACAGGGCGGTCCTGGTCAGGGTGGTACGGGTCAGGCCGGCGGCGCTGGTTCAGCTGGTAGCAACAACGGCCTCTTCGATAGCGGTGGGGACTTGGCAGCTCCGTAGAGGTTGGGTGCCTCTGCGGCAGGCTAGACGCGAGAGAAGTAAAGCGTCGCCCCTACTCGAACAAAGGTGACCAGACGGGTTGGGTAGTTTATATTAGCCAGGGTTGTCCGGAACGGCGGCCAGTGAACCAGTAATCTATCGAGAGAGGATGTACGCAGACGGTGAGGTTCGGTTTTTCTACGGCGGGTGAGTCGCATGGACCCGGCGAGGTGACCCTGGTGCACGGGGTTCCGGCGGGTCTGGGGATCGTTGCCGGGGATATCAACGAGGACCTCGCCCGGAGGCAGAGAGGCTACGGGCGGGGCGGACGCCAGAAGATAGAGAAGGACGAGATCGAGTTCCTCGGCGGCGTGCGCCACGGGTACACTCTAGGCTCCCCGATCGCGATGCTCGTCCGCAACAGGGACTACGCCAACTGGGAGGACCGGATGGCCCCGGATCCGCCCGAGAAGCCACCCAAAAAGGTCACGTTGCCCCGCCCCGGCCACGCGGACCTCGCCGGGATGCAGAAGTACGCCTTCGATGATCTGAGAAACGTTTTGGAGCGTTCCAGCGCCCGCGAGACGACCGCCAGGGTCGCCGCCGGCGGCGTCGCCAGGAGGCTCCTCAAGGAGTTCGGCATCACCATTCACAGCGCGGTTTACCGGATCGGGGAGGCCGCTATCGAGAAGGAGCAGGCGGCTCTCCTGGCGGCAAAGGCCGACGAGTCCGATGTGCGCTGCCCGGACGAGGAGGCCACCGAGAGGATGAAGGCGGAGATCGACGCCGCCCGCTACGCTCGGGACGCCCTGGGCGGAGAGTTCGTGGTGGTGGCCGAGGGGTGTCCGCCGGGGTTGGGCTCTTACGTGGACTGGCGCGACAAGCTCGACGCGAAGCTGGCGCACGCGGTCATGTCCATCAACGCTATAAAGGGCATAGAGGTCGGCCTGGGCTTCGGTGTGGCGAGCCGGCGCTCCAGTGAAGTGCAGGATGAGATCCTCCTGGAGAACGGCGAGTTGGTCCGCTCCAGCAACCGCCTCGGTGGTCTCGAAGGCGGCATGACCAACGGCGAGCCCGTAGTCGTTGCGGCGGCGATGAAGCCGATCTCCACGATCGCCCAGGCGCTACGGACCGTAGACCTCTCGACCTACGAGCCCGCGCGGGCCTTCCGGGAGCGGGCCGACTCCTGCGCCGTGCCCGCCGCCGCCGTGGTGGGTGAGTCGATGGTAGCGATCGTACTGGCCGAGGCCTTTCTGGAGAAGTTCGGCGCCGACAACATGACCGATATCCGGGCCGCCCACGACTCCTACCGGGCTCGCCTGCGCGACGCCGTGCTAGAGAGGCGCCCGGAGACGAGCCTCTAGCCTCTTGGAGGGCCCGCTGGCTATAGTCGGGTACATGGGCAGTGGCAAGAGCACCGTGGGGCGTACCGTGGCCCGGGAGTTGGACTGGGAGCTTGTCGACCTAGATCAGGCGGTCGCCGACACGGCGGGGCTCTCGATCCCCGAAATCTTCGAGTCCTCCGGCGAGCCCCGTTTCCGCGACCTCGAACGCCAGGAACTCTTGCGTACCCTCGACGGTCCTCCGAACACAGTGATATCCTGCGGCGGCGGCGTCGTCATAGACCCTCGCAACCGTGCCCGGCTCACGCAGGTCCCAACCGTGTTCCTGTGGGAGGACGCGGACGTCCTCTACCGGAGGACTCGTGGCCCGGGCCGTCCCCTGCGAGGCACGAGCTATGAAGATTTCGTTCGCCGATACGCCGAGCGCCTCCCCTACTACCTCGAGGTTGCCTCGCTCCAAATAGAGACCAACGATCGCCCATCTTACCGAATCGCCGACGAGATCCTCACCTGGCTCCAAACTACCCCATGAGCAGCGTAACCGTCGAGGCTACCAGACCCTACGAAGTTCACGTCTCGCCCGCCCTGGATCTCGCTGAGACCGTCTCCGCCACCCTATCGCCTGGTACCGCGGTCCTCCTCACCGACTCGACCGTGGGCTCGCTTCACGCCCCCGCCGCGGAAGAGGTGCTGAGGTGCGCAGGGTGGCGCCTTCTCGACACCGTGACGGTCCCGACAGGCGAGGCCTCGAAGAGCCTCTCCGTCTACGAGGAGGTAGTACGCGGTCTCGCCCGGGCGGGCATGCCGCGCGGCGGGACGCTCTTCGCGCTTGGGGGAGGGGTGGTCGGAGACCTGGGCGGCTTCGTGGCGAGCAGCTACATGCGGGGGATAGACTTCGTGCAACTGCCTACCTCCCTGCTGGCGATGGTGGACAGCTCCGTCGGGGGGAAGGTTGGCCTGGACCTTCCCGAGGGCAAGAACCTCGTCGGCGCGTTTCTCCAACCTCGCCTCGTCGCGGCGAACCTCGACTGGCTCGAAACCCTCCCGTCACGCGAGGTCTCCCAGGGCCTGGCCGAGGTCGTGAAGATGGGCCTCCTCGCCGGCAGTGAGTTCTTCGAGGACCTCGCGCGGTTGGAGGCCGCTTACGCCGGCGAAGCGGAGGCGCTGCAGGCCCTGATCTTGCGCTCCGTCCGCTACAAGGCCTCCATTGTCGTCGAGGATGAACGCGAGGCTGGTCTCCGAGCCGTCCTAAACTACGGCCACACTATCGGCCATGGTCTCGAAGCCGCCGCCGGATACGATCTGCCGCACGGCGAGGCCGTCGCCGCAGGTATGCTTGCCGCCGCCCGCCTCGGTAGCGAGAGGTTTGGAACGGATCTCCTCCCAACCCACGAAGACCTCCTACGCGCCGCCGGCCTACCGCTCGAAGTCCCGGCTGTAGACGTCGAAATGGTCCTCGACGCGATGGGCCGCGATAAGAAACGACGCAGCTGCGACCAGCCCGGAGAGTACCGTTTCGTCCTCCTAAGAGACGCAGGTCGTCCCGAACGGGACGTGCCGGTTAGTACCGTCGAAGCTCGACGCGCGATAGGAGCCGTCCTTGCCGGCTGAAGTCTTCATCCTCAACGGCGTCCACCTCGGTACCCTCGGACAACGACGCCCCGAAGTCTACGGCACCTTGACTCTAAACGACATAGAGAGTCTGCTCGAAGACGAGTTCCCTACAGTGAAACTCGAGTTCAGGCAGACAGACTATGAGGGAGAGATGGTCGGTCTTATACGGGAAGCGGCGGAATCTGACGGTCTAATCATCAACCCCGGCGCCTGGACCCACTACTCCTACGCCCTCCACGATGCCCTGGAGACGGTGATTGTACCTAAGGTAGAAGTTCATCTCTCGAACGTCCACGCGAGGGAGGGTTGGCGGCGGTATTCGGTCGTGTCCCCGGTTGTGGATGCAGTCGTCGCCGGGATGGGCGCTTCGGGTTATGTCGCCGCAGTCCGGTACGTGCTCTCCCGATAGGGCATGCGGGGCGCATATCGGCATCTACCTCTGCCCTAACTGTCATAGTCTCAGTGGGCGCCACCGTCTCACCCTTTGCGGGGTACCGGAAGGAGTAGGAGCGCCGAAAAGACTATTCTTCATCGCCGGACGTCCGGTGCTCCTTACGCCGAGGTCGCAATACGCCTTTCTGCTGCGAGTACGAGCGGATGCCGGCTAAGGCCCAAGTCCAGGTTGGCGCCTTACGAGCTGGATGTCACGAACTCCAAAGAGTCTAAGGAGTATCAAAAGGGTAGCAAAAACACATAATACTTACGAGTGCTTCGTACACTTCCGACGGTAAGTGTGAGTGGCGAGATTTGGGGGCACGGTACTATTCTGGGAATTTGTACGGTGAGCTAGATTTGCCGTTTGTCTGTGTCGTCTTCCTCTACGCTGCGACGCCGATCAGTTTATTTACTTGACGCTATAGGAGATCGGATGTACTCCATCGAGGAGGAGATACGCAGCCGAGCGGAGAGTCGGTGGGCGCCCGTGATGACCTACATAAAGCGACAGTTGGGTCGGTCGGTGCACGGAACGATCAACCCTAACATGCACAACACGGAGCTTGGCGTCCCCGAGCCCGGCAATGCGAGGTTCCCGGGCTGGTGGTAGCGTTCGGCGGCGGCAACCAGCCTCATCTAGTCCCCGTCGGGGTTCACGAGACGGTCTGCTCTGGGCCTCTCGGGCCAGCCGAACTGCTGTCACCCTCTACGTGCCGGTCCGCTACTGCTCCCCTCGCGCAGGTACTTAAGCATCCCGCCGCTCAGGAGGGTCTCACGTTCGCGCGAGAGTAGCCAGGTTTCAAGCGGTATTTCTGCCCCGGCATCACGCCTAGCCATGAGCTTCGTCTCTCCAGAAGCCACCACCTCCCGTTCACCGAGCCGTAGTCGGCTTCATTGACGAAAACGAGCGGCAAGATGCCCTGAGCGACCAGGTTCCGGCGGTGGATGCGCGCGAAGCTCTTGGCAACAATGGCGCGGATGCCTAGGTGCAGCGGGGAGAGCGCCGCGTGCTCCCGGCTGGATCCCTGCCCGTAGTTGTGGCCGCCAACGATGAAGCCGCCACCCCACTCCAGCGCCCGGTCGTGGAACTCGGGGTCCTGGCGGCGGAACATGTACTTGGCGCACTCGGGGATGTTCGACCAGAGGCTCATCCCCAGAGCGCCGTCGGGGGCCATGTCGCCGGTCGAGACGTCGTCCTCGACCACGACCACGACGCGCCCCTCGAGTGCCTCGGGGAGAGGTCGACCCTCAGGCGGGGGCACGATGTTCGGTCCGCGGACGATCTCTACGCTTCGCGCCTCCCCGGGAGGCGGCGGGGCCAGGATGTGGCGGTCGTCGACGGCCGGGTTACCCGGCGCGGGTGTAGTTTGCGGCGGGTCCCCCAGCTCGCGCGGGTCGCTGATCTCTCCCTTGAGCGCCGTGGCGGCTGCCGTCGCCGGCGAGCAGAGGTAGACCTCGTCTCCGACCGTTCCGCTCCTGCCCGGGAAGTTGCGGTTGAAGGTTCTGACCGAGGGCTCACCCTTCGAGGGAGCCTGGCCGACGCCGATGCATGGGCCACAGACGGGTTCGAGCATCCGTGCGCCGGCGGCGACGAGGTCCTGGTAGACTCCGCTCCTCGCGATGGTGTCGAGGATCTGCCGCGAGCCAGGGGTGACAGTCATCTCTATCGAAGGATGCACGATATTGTCCTTGAGGACGGCTGCGGGGGTGGCGAGGTCCTGGTAGGAGGAGTTAACCGAGGAGCCTACGCAGACCTGGAACGTCTTCGTACCGGCTACCTCGCTAACCGGCACGACGTTGCCGGGCGAGGTCGGCTTGGCGATCAGCGGCTCTAGCGTCGAGAGATCGATGATCTCGGTCTCGTCGTAGCTGGCGGCAGGGTCGGCCGCAAGCGGAACGTAGTCGTCCTCGCGCTCTTGGGCAACAAGCCACTCGTGGACCCGCTCGTCGGAAGGGAAAACAGCGGCGGTGGCGCCAAGCTCGGTGATCATGTTGCAGATTGTTCCCCTTTCGGTAACCGAAAGAGCGGCGACGCCCTCTCCCTTAAACTCGAAGACCCTCCCCAACCCGCCGCGCACCCCGTAGCGCCTCAAAAGCTCCAGGATCACGTCTTTGGACTGCACCCAGTCGGGGAGCGTGCCGCGCAGCTCTAGACCGACGACTTTTGGGTATTCCAAAGAGAAGCCATAACCGGCCATCGCAACGGCTACGTCGAGCCCTCCGGCACCTACGGCAAACATCCCGACGGCGCCAGCCATCGTGGAGTGTGAGTCGGCACCGACCAAGACCTCGCCGGGCTTAGCGAATCGCTCGAGGTGGACGTAGTGTGAGATGCCGTTGCCCGGCCTAGAGTAATGAACGCCGTAACGTGCAGCGAACGACCGTAGATAGCGGTGCTCGTCCATGTTCTTGTCGTCAATCTGCAGCACGTTGTGGTCAACGTACATGACCGCGAGCGGGACGTCGATGCGGTCGACGTCCCGCTTCTCGAACTGGAGGGCGGTCATGGAGCCGGTTGCGTCCTCGATCAGGATCTGGTCCACGGCGAGGTCTATCTCTTCACCGGGAACGAGCCTGCCTCCCGACAGGTGCTCGGCAAGCAGCTTTCGAGTCAAGCTCTGTGGATCCGTCATTGCCTTTTCCTTTCTGGACATGGCTTATGCCAGATGGCATGCTACGATTGGCCACCGCGAGACGAAAGTCGCGCGCCCGCGTTTGGACCGGTATCGCGAACAGAGACTGGGAGCATGCCCTGATCCATGGACCCGACCCTTGAACTCGAAGCTCAGAGGCTGTTCGTGTCGGCGGCGCTGACCACACACGCCGCCCGCCTCCTCCGCGGGCGCATCTCCACCGCCCGGGCGCATCTCCACCGCCGCTGGCGCGAATGAGCTCCTCACCCTCGCCCGCCGTCTCGGCGAGGAGACGAAAGGCGTAGAGCGCAGGCACCACCTCTGCTTCGACCCGCCGTACCCGGGTGTTACCCTCGGGGTGGAGAGCGCGGGAACTGGCCTTCGGCTCGTGCTCGCCTGCAGGGCCAGCGATCTCGAGGGAAGTCCGCTCGGCGTGGTCTTTACGACCCTGATACCCGGCCGTTCGCCGCAGGTCTCGGTTGCACCGGCCGAAGCCCGCCTTCCCGAAGGGTGGCGACCACCGGGCGAGTCGTTCTGAGTCCTTGCTGCCGATTACAGACTCTCCGTTCTCGAATCAACCCTTCTTCGGTCGCCTAAGCAAACACGACGCCCACCGCGAACGCTTATGGTAATCGCACCACTTAAGATAGCGGCAGCATGACGCTTGCCTTGTAAGGCGCTCGCTTACACAAGCGCTCGAACCATGCCTCCAGGTTGAGTAGGGGCGGTCGTTCGATACTCAGGTCGAACCAGCGGTACACCGTGGCCCCGAGCGCTATGTCAGCCATAGTAAACGACGTACCGGTAACGTGGTTCCGACCGGAGAGGTGCGCATCGAGCATGGACCAGTTCTCGGCCGTCCTGCTTATGGCCGCTTCTATGCGGGCCTCGTCCCTCTTCTCCGGCGGCGTGCGGACCAGACCAATGAAAGCCGGTCGGAAATTGGCCCAAAGAGTCCCCATCTGCCAATCCATCCACCTGTCCGCGTCGGCCCGCTCTGCGAGGTCCTCGGGGCAGAGCGTGCCCATCCCATGCTTGGCGGCGAGATAACGCACGATGGCGTTCGCCTCCCAGAGCACGAAACCGTCGTCGGCGATGGTCGGCACCAGACCGTTGGGGTTCAACCTGAGGTACTCCGGGTCCCTGTTGCCGCCGAAAGGGCCGCCAACGTCGACGCGGTGAAAGGGGATGTCCAACTCGGTGCAACACCACAGCACCTTTTGGACGTTTATGGAGTTGCTTCGGCCCCAGATCTTCAACATACGCTACCTCACTCGGAATGAAACCGAGGCTAAGCAGCGAGCAGTTGGTAGGCCATAGATGCCATTCACGGCGCTCATTCTGCGAACATTCGATCCGGCAACCACAGCACCAGGTCCGGGAACAAGATCAGGAGTATTATCCCGAGCGCAAGGACTCCCACGTAAGGTAGGGAGCCCATGAGGATGTCTCGCACCGGGATGTCGGGGGCGATGCCCTGTACCACGTAAAGGTTCAGGCCCACCGGCGGGGTGATCAGACCCATCTCCATGTTCAGGGTCATGACCACGCCGAACCATATTAGGTCGAACCCGAGTTGCGTAACGATCGGGAACAGGACCGGTATAGTAACCAGGATGATCGCCACGGGTGGAATAAAGAACCCCAGGATCAAAAACAGCACGTTCATGGCCAGAAACACGACCCATCTGTTTACCTCGAGCCCGGCAACCCACTGCGCTAAATCCTGGGGAACGCCGAGGAAGCTCATTACCTGGCCGAGCACCGCGGAGAAGGCGACGATCAGCAGGATCATCGTGCTGGTCCGGGTCGTTTCCAGGGCCACGTGCATAAGACTTTTCGGCGTCACGGAGCGGTATAGAACGCCGACCAGTATGAGGGAGAAGAGCGCGCCCACGGCCGCAGCCTCGCTCGGGGTGGCGATCCCCGCGTAGAGCGCGGTCAGGATACCGGCGATCAAGAGGATGAAAGGAATTACCTTGATCAGTATGGCAAACCGATCCTTCCAGCCGTAGACCCCAACCCCGGCGACAGCCTGAAGAGCTTCACCACTTCCTCGTGTTGCGCTGCCCTCCTCCTGCTGTCCCGAATCTCCCCTCATCCTATGCGCCGAGATCGCTACAAAGATCCACAGGCAGAAGAGCACCGTCATCATGAGGCCCGGCACGACACCGCCTAGGAACAGCCGACCGATGGATTGTTCTGTGGCTATGCCGTACAGGATCAGGGTCACGCTCGGTGGTATCAGTATGCCCAGCGTCCCCCCCGCGACTATGGCTCCCGTCGCCACCGTGTTCGGGTAGCCGCGTTTGGTCATCTCCGGAATCGCGATCTTCCCGATCGCCGCGGAGGTGGCGGGGCTCGAACCGGTCAGCGCGGCGAACAGGGAGCATGCCACCACGGAACTCATGGCCAGCCCGCCGCGCAGCCTGCCTATCCACATGTGCGCCGCCTCGAGCAGGTCCCGGCTCGCCTGCGACTGTCCGAAGATGGCACCCATCAAGATAAAGAGCGGGATGGCGAGCAAAGCAAAGCTGTTGAGCGAGGCGAACACGAAGTTGGCGAAATATTCGAACTGTCCCATAGTTAGGAAGAGCAAGATCGAGATCATGGCCGTCAGGCCCAGCGAGAAGGCGACCGGAATGCCTATGGTCAACAGAACCAACAACAACAGGCCGATGATGGCTCCTATTAACAAGCCACTCACTGGTTTTTCCTTTCTTCGGCGGCATCCTCGCTCTCAACCGACGCCCGGACTCCGGTCTCTTCGACGATATCCTCACTCTCACCCGGCATCGGGCCGCCGGTCCGTCCGGAGGTAAACTTTCGGAGAATCTCAGCCGCTATGACCAGGTACTGAAGCGCTATCAGCGTCATGCCCAGCGGCAGCATGAAATAGGGGTAGCTTAGTGGAATATTCCATGCGGTGCCAGAGCGCCTACCCGTCTGGACGGCATGCCACCACAGATCGAAGCTGAGCACGGCTATGGTCGCGATGAACAGGAACCCCAAGATCGCCGCTACAAAATTCACCAATAGCCGGGCCCTTCCGGGCAACCGGTTGACGACTACGTCGATCTTCACTTGGTCGCCATGCTTCAGGCCATACGCGCCGCCCACGAAGGCAGCGAACATCAGGAAATAGATCGCCAGCTCCGTCTGCCACACGGTAGAGGCGCCGAGCACGTACCGGAGAACAACGCCATAACAGATTACTAGCATCGAAGCCAGGATCAACACGCCGCTCACGTAGCCCGAAAGCTCGGAGAGCCAATCGATAAACCTGGATATGAAAGACTTCTGCGTTTCTGATCTGTTCACGATAACACCCTCCGACGATGGCCGGAGGGGCGGGCGCCGACGGGCGCCCGCCCCGAATGCTGCCTACTGAGCCGACGCTTGTTGGCCGAGATCTATTAGCTCTCTACCGTCCTCTACCTCTTCGGCGAAGTCCTCCCAGACCGGCTGAGACACCTCTCGCCACCTCTCGAACGACCCTGCGTCCATCTGCACGACGTTGACACC
>JADDPM010000274.1 GCA_016781885.1 Rubrobacter sp. | reverse complement strand
GGATCGCTTCAAGAAAACGCGGCTTGTCGAAGCCCATCAAGCCGTGCGGCGTGGCCGCCATCTGGTTGAAAAACTCTTTGGCGCAGGCCTCGGCGGCGAGTCGGGCAAGCTCAAGGTGTTCGGGCTCTACCTGCCGTAGCGGCCGCTTGGGAGCTGGGGGTGGCGATGGTGGTGTGGTCGTCCCATGAACTCGATCACGAAGTGATCTGGAGGGGGTAGACGTGGCCTGTCGGTCGTGTAGACTGGTCATCGGAACAAAACTCCTTTGACGGACCCAGGGTCGCTTGAGCGGCGGTCGCCCTGGGTTTCGTCATTTCCTAAGCAGCCGACACCCGGCTGCTGCGCGCTCGCTTGTTCGCACGGTGGCTCGCCACGTGGGCGCGGATCGCCTCAAGATCCGCGACACGCCAGATCCTGCGATGACCGGGATCGAGTCGGTCGGCGGGTGGGACGATCCCCGCCAGTTCCATATTGCGGATCGCCTGTCGGCTCACCCCGATGGCTTCGGCCATCCCGCCGATGCCGATGTAGTGGACCTCCGCGTTCGGATGGCTGTTGTCGGCCATGGGCGTCTCCTCACCGCATCGTTACCTTGCTCTATCTACCTATCATTCTAAGGAGAAAAGTGATCCTGTCGAGACCAAGTTAAAGACGTGGGGTTAACTTGGCCCCCGTTCGTCTGATCCGCGCTCTTGGTTTCCTTCTTTCTTGAACCGTGCTACCCCTCTTGGTCCATAGAATTGTTCGGCGAGCTTGTCTCCCTTGCGTCTCCTGAGCCGGACGCCTTCTTTGGACATCCTTCTGAGGCCGGCTCGGTCGGCGATCTTGTGGTGATGGATCGCTCCCAGGGTGGCGCGAAGACGGGCGACGCGGAGATCCCCCGCGTGGTCGGGGACGTTGCCGCTAGGATCGCGGTGGACGGCGTATCCCAACGCCTCCTGAGTGGCGTCGATCAGGTCGTCGTAGGCATGCCGATCTGCCCGTGTTGCGTGGGTGAACCGCAGAATGAATTGGTTGGGATCTAATGCAACCTGGGTGGTTGTGTCCGTGGGATTGAAGAGCAACTCGACCGGCTCGGCCGAGTTGCCGATCCCCGCGCCAGTCGCGGTGGCGTCCTCCCAGGGCAGGGCGATTCTCGTCATGAGTCGATTGAACAGGTAGTAGCCGTACGTGCGAGCGGGGATACCGGATGGTGGAGTCTTGATGGCCTCGGCGACGCTTTGGGAAGCAAGCGTACTGACCAGGAAGGTGAATGCACGGTGCTGATCGCGACTCACATCGTTAGGGTGGTCTTGGAAGTGCTCCGCTAAGCGGATGGGTTCCGCGAATTGGGCGAAGAGGTTGTCTAGCACTTGGTTGGTGTGTGGGTCGTTGAGGAGAAAGTCGAGATCGAGCCTTTCGCGTCGGCGGAAGTGCTCGGCAGGGTAGGTAGGGTGGTCGGGATCGGGGCGGGCAAAGCCGTCACCCCTGTAGATCCAGCCGTCGGGCATCTCCGGAGTGGGCTCAGGGTCCGACTCGTGGCCTGGGTGGCCTTTCGTGTCTGTCGGGTGGCAGACAAGCTCATCCTCCACAGTGAGGGGGTTCCTCCGGCTCTGTGGTGCTGCCTACCTGGACTGACCGTGTGCTGGGGGCGTGGATGCCGTAGACGCCCGGCGTGGGGTC
>JADDPM010000273.1 GCA_016781885.1 Rubrobacter sp. | reverse complement strand
TACAGCATCACTTAAGCTTTCTCGTCGCCGGTCCCGGCACATCTTCCTCTTCCAACACTCGGAGGATGCGCGCCCACAGGCCTTGCTTGACCCACAGCTCGTGACGTCGGTAGGCACTCTCCCACTTGCCGTACTCCTCAGGCATCTCTCGCCAGGAGGAGCCGGTCCTCGCCACCCACATCATCCCGCCCAGTACCGTGCGGTGATCTTTGTACGGACGTCCCGCGGGCGGCTTGCGCGGCAACAGAGGCTCGACCAACTCCCACTCTTCGTCGGTGAGCGGTGCTCCCTCAGCGCAGAGCGTCATGGCATATGGCCCGGCACGATCCTCGACAGCTGCCTCTCCGCTCAGAGCGCGTTTGGCGGCCCGGCTCGCCTTGCGGTAGCGGGCGGCGAGTGCTTGGTGCGCCCGTCTCCATGCCGACCACCCTAGCCGGAAGGCCCTCTTCTCTTCGTCGGGCTCGGCCATGGCGAGCAAAACGCTCCTTACCTCCGGCACCGTCAGCGGGATCAGGCCAAACTCGGAATCCCTTTTTTACGGGCGGCTTCTTCGTTGCGGGTGCCCAGGCGCGTGACGACGAGGAACGCGTGGACCAAGAGGCACAGCGTGACGTAGCGGTGCCAGGCGCCCCACTTCCTGACCTCGTAATGGTCCATCCCGATCTCTCCTTTTGCCTCTTCGAAGGCGACCTCTATGGCCCAGCGGTCCCGGCAGATCCTCACCAGTTCCACGACTGAGGTATCCTCGGGGCCGTAGGCCTGGTAGAAGGCGAGGTCTTCGGGATCTTCGGAGCCTCGGCGAACCAACAGCCACCGGCTCATCCCCTTCTCCCGATCCGGAGCGAGCCCCAAGCACGCCCACTCCCAGGGGCGCCTCTCACCGGAGTCCTCCGCAGGGAGAACCTCGGACCAAGCATCCTCGGGCACTCGCTCGGCGAGCCGCTCTATCTTCTTCTTGCGTCCTCTGAGAGGAACCATGTTGGTCTTTGGGACCATCACCGCGTAGG
Organism: Rubrobacter sp.; assembly: GCA_016781885.1. Taxonomy (GTDB): domain Bacteria; phylum Actinomycetota; class Rubrobacteria; order Rubrobacterales; family Rubrobacteraceae; genus Rubrobacter_F. The sequence goes on along the minus strand of JADDPM010000273.1, from coordinate 666 downwards.
CGCGTCCCCGCTCCTCCAGCCACGCCCGGAACTCGTGCGAGCGGCCGTAGAAGGAGTCTGCCGCCACCCACCTCGCTGGGACGCCCGCCTCGAATGCCCGCTCGAGCATCCGTTTGGCCAGCTCGATCTTGTTCGCGAAAGCCACCTCCTCGGGAACGCCGCCCTCCGCCCTGCGCTTTGAGTCATTCGCCCACTCCTCGGGCAGATACAGCGCCCGGTCGATGAAGGCGGCTCCCTTCTCCGAGGCGTAGACCACAAACACCCCGACCTGGCAGTCGACCGTGTCGCCTGCGGTGCCAGTGTACTGGCGGGCCACACCTACGCTCTTCTCGCCTTTCTTCAGGAAACCGGTCTCATCGGCGACGAGCACCCCGCTCTCTTCGTCGCCCAGATGCTCCACGACATACTCCCTAAGGTCGTCGCGCACCGCCTCTGCGTCCCACCTGGCCGAGTTCAACAGACGCTGAACCCCCTGCGGGTCTCGCTCTCCGATGGCCTCGGCCAGCTGCCAGCCGTTCTTGCGTTCCACCCGCCCGAGCAAGCCGACCATGTAGCGCTTCACTCGTTCTCTGATTTCCGAACGGGCAAAGCGACCAGCGATACGCCGATGCAGTTCTTCTAATGCCTCGCTCCAATCGCCGATGGCTGGGTTAACGGTCTCATCTT
>JADDPM010000132.1 GCA_016781885.1 Rubrobacter sp. | reverse complement strand
TTCTCCGACGAGTGCTACAACGACGTCTACTCCGGCGCTCCCCCGCCCTCGATACTGGAGGTAACTAGAGAGCGAACCCTCGCCTTCGTCTCCCTCTCCAAACGCAGCGGCATGACCGGCTACCGCTCGGCGATGATGGCCGGCGACCCTGAGCTCTTAGCCGCCCTCAAGAAGATTCGCCCCTCTATCGGCGTCGCGAGCCCCGGCTTCGTCCAGGAGGCCGCGACCGCCGCCTGGAGCGACGATGCCCACGTCAAAGAGCGCAACCGCCACTTTGCCGAGAAGCGCAAGCTGTTTACGAACTTCTTCGAGCGGGCGGGCTTCCGGTGGACTTTTACCAACGCGAGCCTCTACCTCTGGGCCGAGGTGCCGGAAGATTACGGCGGAGACGATGAAGCCTACGCTCTCAGACTCCTCCAAGAAGGGATAATAGTCGCGCCCGGCTCCTCGTTCGGACCCGGCGGCGAAGGCTTCTTCAGGGTCGCGCTCGTGCCGAGCGTCGAGGCATGTGAAGAAGCGCTGGCCCGTTGGGTAAGCTATGAAGAGCTGAGAGTAGGGAGGTCGTGACTACATCAGAACGTGCTGAAAGAGAGGCAAGCCTCGAAGTTCTTCTCCGTTGTTCCCCGGCGATCTTTCTGGTACACGATCTCGAGGAGGTCCTGACGATGGAACGATTCTGGAGAGAGAACCGAGACCATCTTCCTATCCCCGCTGGCCTGAAAGATCAGATCGAGGCTACAACCGCGCAGATGGCCGCAGCCGTGGCGTTCGTATTCGCTGCGAGCTGCTACACGTCCTACCTGGCCGCGAGGTCGCCCGTACCCAGCGCGAGGATCGACTTCTTCAACACCATGACATCCATTCGCCTGCTCAACGCGCTCTTACACCTACTTCAGACGGTGGCGCTCCGGAGCTACACGCCCGGAGTGATTACCGCCCTGCTCGTATCCTTGCCTTACTCTCTGTACGTCTTCCGCCGGCTCCGCGCGGAGGATCTAGTTACCGCTCGTGCCCTGTACCGAGCGCTGGGGCTAGACGCGCTCCTGCATACGCCGGTAGCACTAGGGGCGCAGACAGCGGGCAGGACGCTCGTCCTGCCAATCTCGCGCAACGGTTGAGACGATGCCGCGCCGCTGAACCTCAGCTTCACGGGAGATGGAGGGCTCCGGTGATGTTGAGTGCACCACGGCGAACAAGGACGAGTTAGTCTACAGCGACGTCCTGCTAAACTTGCACACGATCTGCCGGATTTTCTATTGAACGAGGGGATGCCATGAGAGAGCAAATAGAGGCCGCGTTCGAGGACTGGGAATTACTAAAGCAGGAGGAGTACCGTCAGGCGGTACTCGACACTATCGCAGCGCTCGACTCGGGGGAGCTAAGGGTCGCCGAAAAAGAAGACGGTGAGTGGCGGTCGAACGCGTGGGTGATGAAGGCGATCTCGTTGTACTTCACCGTGGCGGAGATGAACACGATCTACGCGGGGCCGTTCGAGTACCACGATAAGATCCCCACGAAGAAGAACCTCTCTGCGGCCGGGGTGCGCGTGGTCCCGCCGGGGACGGTACGCTACGGCTCTTTCGTCGAGCCGGGCGTAGTTGTTATGCCGGGCTACGTAAACATCGGGGCCTGGGTGGGGAGCGGGACCATGGTAGATACTTGGGCTACGGTCGGCTCGGGCGCCCAGATCGGGCGTAACGTCCACCTCGCCGGTGGCGTCGGCATCGGCGGGGTGCTGGAGCCGCCGGGCGCGATGCCGGTGGTGATAGAGGACGGAGCGTTCGTCGGCTCGCGGGCTATCGTAGTCGAGGGAGTGCGGGTCGAGGAGGAGGCGGTGCTGGGGGCTAACGTGGTCCTGACAGCCTCGACCCAGATCATCGACGTCACGGGCCCGGAGGAGGTAATCCACCGCGGTCGCGTCCCCGCCCGCTCGGTCGTTGTGGCCGGGACCCGCACGAAGGAGTTCCCCGCCGGCTCCTACCAGCTCCAGACCGCCCTCATAATCGGGCAACGCCGCGAGTCCACGGACCAGAAGACCTCCCTGAACGAAGCTTTGCGGCAGTTCGGGGTGAGCGTGTGAGGGGAGAATCCCTGCGGGAACATCTGCTGGAGGCCCTGCTCTTCTTCCTCGAACGCCCGAGCGTGACCAGCCAGGAGGGGCCGCTCTGCGACGACCTCGAAAGGAGGGTCGGGAGACTCCCTGACTGGCGCGTCGAGCGGGTCTCAAACAATCTCGTCCTGAGCCGCCGGAACCCGGACGTCTCGCGGGAGCGACTCGTCTTCGCCGGACACCTGGATACCGTGCCGGAGCCGGCGGGGGGTCTGCCGGTTCGCGTCGAGGGGGACCGCGTCTACGGTCGGGGCGCTTCGGACATGAAGGCCGGCGACGCGGTGATGCTCGCGCTGCTGGAGAGCCTCCGGTGGGAGGAGAGCTGGGCGGAGCCGGTCTTCGTGTTCTACGAGCGGGAGGAGGGTCCAAACGCCGAGAACGGGCTCGGGACGGTCTTTGAGGAGTGTCCCTGGGTCGTGGACGCGGATCTGGCATTCCTACTGGAGCCGACGGGGAATGCTCTGGAGGCCGGCTGCGTCGGAACGGCGCAGGTCGAGGTGACCTTCGAGGGTGCGCCCTCCCACTCGGCCCGCCCCTGGCAGGGCGAGAACGCCCTCACGGCCGCTGGAAAATTCCTCGCCGCCCTGCACGAACATCCGGCGGAGGAGGTCGTGGTAGACGGACTCCCGTTCCACGAGGTGCTCGTGCCCACGATGGCGCGGGGCGGACGGGCGAAGAACGTCGTTCCGGACGAGTTCTGGATCAACGTGAACCACCGCTTCCCCCCCGGCAGAGGTCTCGAACACGTGGAGAGCGTGTTCGAGAGACTGCTAAGAGAGTCGGGAGGCCGCGCCCGCTACGAGGTCGTGGACTTCGCCCCGAGCGGGTCGGTGGGCCTGGACCATCCCCTGCTGCGGAGCTTTATCTCCGGTGATCTCGCGGTTCGCCCTAAGCAGGCCTGGACTGACGTAGCCCGCTTCACCCAGCATGGCGTGCCCGCCGCCAACTTCGGCCCCGGCCTCACCTCGCAGGCCCACCAGCAGAACGAGTACGCGGAGTTGCCGCTCCTCCTCGAAAGCTACGAGTATATGGCGCGTTTTCTAGAGCAGCCCAAGCCGTAGAGAGCGCAAATCACGAGGGTTACCCTGCAAAGAGGTGGATATAGCCAGCGGCAACAAATGTTCGGCTGGTAACTTATCGCTGGAAACAGTAGACCCAACTGCTGCGCGTCGCTGTATTCAAACGCTGCGGAAGACGAGGGCCAGGGTGTAACGGTCAAGCTATGCAGGACGAGGGTGCAGGAAAGCCTGGTGACCCTCGGTCCAGCTACCAGCGAAGATCATTTACCAAGAATGTCGTTGCTGGTCTGCCCGATACCGGCTCGGAGAAGTAGTTGCCTTGGGCTATATCGCACTCCATCTCCCGCAACCGCGCCAACTGCTCGGCGGTCTCCACTCCCTCCGCTATGACCCGCATGCCCAAAGTATGCGCCAGCGTGATTATCCCCGACACGAGCACCGTATCCTCGGGGTCTTTCTCAAGCCCATCTATGAACGAGCGGTCGATCTTCAAGAAGCCTACCGGGAAGCGCTTGAGGTAAGAGAGCGATGAGTAGCCCGTACCAAAGTCATCGATCGCGAACTTTACGCTCAGACCTTTTAGCTCCTGAAGCGTGGTGATAGTAGACTGCACGTCCTTCATCACAGCGCTCTCTGTGATCTCCAGGCAAAGGCTGCACGGGTCCAGCCCCGTCTCTCGCAGTACCCGGGCGATGTCTCGGGCCAGATCGGGGTGCTGGAACTGTCTTGCGGAGAGGTTCACGCACATCAGACGTGGCGGGCCGCCGGGGCATTGCTCCTGCCAAGCTCGCGCCTGGCGGCAGGCCTTCTCCAACACTCGCTGCCCGAGGTGGAGGATCAGACCCGTCTCCTCCGCGATCGGCACGAAATCCGAGGGGAGCAGCAGGCCGCGCTCGGGATGCTCCCAGCGCACCAGAGCCTCCACGCCGATGATCTTTCCGGTGTCCAGCAGCACCTTGGGCTGGTAGTAGACCTTGAACTCATCTCGCTCCAAGGCTTGCCTGAGATCGTTCCCCAACTCCAGGTGCTTTAGGGCATGGGTGCTCATACCCGGATCGAATATAGCGTAGCCGGCTTTGCCGCTACCTTTGGCCTGGTACAACGCCAGATCGGCGTTTCGCAAGAGGTTCCCCGGCTCGTCCTGATTCGTAGTATTGAGAACGATGCCGATGCTGGCACTGGTGAATATCTGTCGTTCTTCGAGGTCAAACGGCGCTCGCAGCGCCTCAGCGATACGCGACGCAACCTGGGTTGCGTCGCGTATGTCAACGCCTTCGAGCAGAATAGTAAACTCGTCTCCCCCAAGGCGCGCGGCCGTGTCTCCGGGGCGCAAACACCCCCGAAGGCGCTCGGCCACCGCGACCAGCAACCGATCCCCCGCCTCGTGCCCCAGGGAGTCGTTGACGAGCTTGAAGTTGTCCAGGTCCACAAACAGCACCGCGACCTTGCCTGCTCGCCGATCTGCTCGCGCGAGAGCATGCCTGAGACGGTCCATAAACAAATGGCGGTTCGGCAAATCGGTCAAAGAATCGTGGAACGCCCTATGGGCTAGCTGCTCCTCCAGGGTCTTACGCTTGGTAATGTCGCGGACCGATGCCAGTATCATCCGCTTACCACTGTAGTCGACGCCGCCCACGCGCACCTCGATCGGGAATGTCGTGCCGTCCTTGCACTTGTGCTCCCCGAAGTGAACGACCGCGGGCGTGTCCGGCTCTCCGGCGGCTATGCGCTGCCAGAGCGTGCCTCCTCGCTTCTCCCTCTCCCTCTTCTCTTCCTCGGAGAGAAGACCGGTTGCTATGTCCCTCACCGACATCGCAAGTAACTCCTCGCGCGTGTAGCCCAAGGAGCGGCACGTCTCCTCGTTACAGTCGACGATCTTCCCTTCCTCGTCATGCACGATCAGAGCTTCGACGGATTGTTCAAAGAGTTGACGGAAGCGCTGTTCGCTCTCTTTCAGAGCATTCTCGACCCGCTTGCGCTCGGTTATGTTCTCCACCACGCCGATGAGAAACTGAGGCTCGTCCTCGGCATCCCGGACAACTGAGATGGTAGGTCTGACCCAGACCGACTCACCGTCCTTTCGAATGTATCGCTTCTCCCTCTGATAGCGATCCAGGTTGTCCGCCAACAGCTCATTATTGAGCTCCGTGTCCACCGGCACGTCGTCGGGATGGGAGAACTCCGCGATAGGTTTGCCGTAAAGCTCCTCTTCGCTGTAGCCGACCATCTCCTGATAAGCAGGGTTGGTTTCCAGTAATCTTCTGTTCGGGTCTGCGATGGATATACCCACGGCAGTTTGCTCGAAGATAGTCCGAAAGCGCTCCTCGCTCTCCCGGAGCGCCTCCTCAGCCCGCTTGCGCTCGGTGATGTCGCGGACGACGGCACACACCACCTCCCTACCTCTGTAGCAGATCACGCTCCCCGAGACCTCTAACTCGACCGACGAGCCGTCCTTGCGCCGGTATTGCCTCTCGCCGACCAGAACGTGGCCCTGCTCCAGGGTGCGTTCGACGTTATGGTCGATGCTCCGAGGGTCGTCCGGGACAAGGTCGTAGACCGTCGTCATGCGCTCAAGCTCTTCCGCAGTGTAGCCAAGTATCCTCCGGAAGGCGGGGTTGGTCTCCAGGATGCGCTTGGTCCCGGCGTCGAA
>JADDPM010000131.1 GCA_016781885.1 Rubrobacter sp. | reverse complement strand
TGGCTCAGATTCCCCTTTTTAGCTTGTATACCGGTATAGAACCGCAATTTGTCTGGTCCCATAATTTCGTAGTATTCGATGTCCGTCCCCTTCTCATAACTCCCCCCCCGTAAACCGGACATTTCGCAAACTGTACGAGTTCATCATACTGATCTTTTGCAGGGAGGGAACGATCACCTGTTTGCTTATGTCGTTTTCGGACAGTGCAGAGGAATCGAGTATCTCTTGAATTTGATGTGGGGACATCATAAACGCATTCTACTATCCTTCTTTTAGACGGCGGGCTCCAACACCTTCTTCCCAACATAGGGCGCGAGGGCTTCGGGAACGAGTACAGAGCCGTCCTCTTGCTGGTAGTTTTCGAGGAGCGGGATGAGGGCGCGGCTGACGGCTACGGCGGTGCCGTTGAGAGTGTGGAGGAGTTGGGGGCGGCTTCCGTTCTTGCGGTAGCGGATGGCGAGGCGGCGGGCCTGGTAGTCGGTGGTGTTAGAGGTGGAGGTGATCTCCCCGTAGGCGTTACGCCCGGGCATCCAGGCTTCGAGGTCGTACTTGCGGTAGGCGGCGCCCCCGAGGTCGCCGGTGCAGATGTCCACGACGCGGTACGGGAGGCCGAGGCCCTGGAATATTTCTTCTTCTATGCCGACCATCTCCTCGTGCATCTCCTCGGAGTGCTCGGGTGTGGTGAAGCCGAACATCTCGACCTTCGTGAACTGGTGGACGCGGTAGAGGCCACGGCTCGCGCGTCCGTGGGAGCCCGCCTCGGTCCGGAAGCAGTGGGAGAGGCCGGCGAGCCGGACGGGTAGGTCTTGTGCGTCCAGGATGTCTCCGGCGAGGGAGCCGGCGAGGGTTATCTCGGCGGTCGCGACGAGCGAGAGGTCTGAGTCTTCTATCGAATAGATCTGGGTCTCTGGGCCGCGCGGGATGAAGCCTGTCCCGACCAACGCCTCGTCACGAGCGAGGTCCGGCGTGATCGTCGGCTCGTAGCCGTGCGCGATGAGCTTGTCCAGCGCGTACCGCACCAGCCCGAGCTCCAGCAAGACGGCGTCGCCACGCAGGAAGTAGAACTTGCTCCCCGCGACCTTTGTACCGGCCTCGAAGTCTATGATGCCTAAAGCCTCGCCGAGCTCGACGTGGTCTTTAGGATCGAAGCCGAAGGTAGGAGGCTCGCCGCTACGCCGGATCTCGACGTTCTCCGTGTCGTCCCTGCCGATGGGAGAGTCGGGGTGGGTCATGTTCGGAATCTTGAGCATCTCCTCCCGCAGCCTCCCCTCGACCGCCGCGAGCTGGGCCTCCACCCCGGGGATGGCATCTTTCATTCGCCGCGACTCGGCTATGAGCCCCTCGCGCTTCTCGGGATCGCGCTCCTTGCCGACGCTCTTCGCCATCTCGTTCTGCCCCTGCCTGAGCTCGTTAAGCTCCTGCATCAGCTCGGAACGCTCTTCGGCGAGCCCCACCACCAGATCCACGTCTGCCTCGACCCCGCGGTTCTTGCAGTTCTCAGCGACAGCTTCGGGGTTCTCTCGGATAAATTTCAGATCCAGCATGGCGGCTCCTATTGGTAGCTTGTCGGCGTTTCAACCAGTCAGCACCTCAACTCTTGCTTTCTCTGACTAGCTGACCGGCTGGCTAGCTCTATATTAGCCCGCCAGTTCAGTGAGCGCCCGGTTCTCTTCGCGTATCCTCACCCAGAGCACGGCGGCGTTGAGCACCGTAAAGACGAGCGCCGTCACCCACGCGCCGAAGATCAGGGGAAAGGTGAGTATCTCGACGACCACAACGACGTAGTTGGGGTGGCTGAGATACCGGTACGGCCCGCGCCGGACGGGCTTCGCGCCCGGCACGACGAGTATCTTGGTGTTCCACCTCTCGCCCAGTGAGAGGAGCGCCCAGTAGCGTAAGGGCTGGACGAGGAGGAAGAGCGCGAGCGGCGCCGGCCAGAGGGCGGGTAGCTCCGGTCCGCGCAGCAGTCCTTCGACGAGGGTTGAGACGAGCCACAGTGAGTGCAGGGCGACTATGAAAGGGTAGTGGCCCCGGCCCCGCTCGACGGCGCCGCGCGCGCGTGCCCGGCGCTCGTTACGACGGGCGAGGACAAGTTCGAGGAGGCGCTGGACGGCGACGAGGGCTGCCGCAAGGATGAGGATGGCCCCGCTCAAAGAGTGACTCTCGTGGTGATCCTCAAGGAATTTGACCATCCAATGTCGTCTGGAGGCAGTCGGTTCGAGTAATTTTGCTCATGTCTGACATGCTCAATCGCTGGCAGGCCGACAGCAAACGTTAGCATCGGAAGAGGACGTGCTCGGCCGAGAAGCCCGGCCCAAGCGCCGAGATAGTCCCATGCTCACCGCTCCCCGCCGGGTAGTCCTCCAGGAACTGTTCCAGCACGAACAGTACGGAGACGCTGGACATATTGCCGTAATCCCTGAGTATCTCCCTGGAGAGGTCGAGGCTACCGGGCGAGAGCCCGAGCGTCTCCTCGTAAGCCTCCAGCACCTTCGGGCCTCCGGGGTGCATGACGAAGTGCTGCAGATCTTCGAGAGCGAGGTCCAGGGAGTCGCAGGCGGCTTCGAGGTTTCCGCGCATCTTCTCGTGGACTATCTGGGGGACGCTCCTCGCGAAGCGCACCCGCAACCCCTCCTCGATGACGTCCCAGCCCATGACGTCCTCAGTCTCCGGCCAGGTCGTGCTGTAGCTGCCCAGGAGGGCCGGCCTCTCCCCCACGCCCAGGAGCACGGCGGCGGCACCGTCAGCGAAGAGGCTCGTGGCAACGAGGTTACTCTTGGAGCGGTCCCCCTTCACGAAGGTGAGGCCACAGAGTTCGACGGCCACCAGGAGCACCAGCTTCTCCGGGTAGGCCCGGACGTGGTCGGCGGCGCGGGCCAGGCCCGCCGCCCCGCCGGCGCAGCCGAGACCCCAGAGGGGTACACGCCTGACGTATTCGGGTAAGCCGAGCCGGAACATGAGCTTCGAGTCGAGCGAGGGCGTGGAGATGCCGGTGGTCGAGACGAAGAAGATAGCGCCTACGTCCCCGGGCTCCACCCCCGCTTTGTCCAGAGCTCTCTTCGCCGCCTTCTCCGAGAGGTCCAGCGCGTTCTCTACATAGAGGGCGTTCTTCTCGTGGAAGGGATGGTCCTCACCGAACCATTCGGGCGGCACGCAGAAGTGCCTGTTCTGTATATGGGCGTTGTCGAAGATCGGGAGCAGCCGCTCCACGTTCTTGAAGCTCTCGGAGAACATCAGGCGCGCGAAGTCCCTGGCCGTCTCCTGCGAGACGCGATGTCGCGGCACCGCAGTCGCGACGGAGAGTATGCTTGGGTTGTCTCTGGATACGGGGCTCTCCGACCTCATCTCTCTCCTTGCTTCCGGCTCCGCCGTTACGAACCTTGCACCATGACACTACCGCGCCCCGTAGCAACGCGTGGTGCGAGGGTTCACTATCGATGGAACCCTCGATTATCTCACGAGTAAGCGCGCGGCCGCTCTCCGTTTCGGGTTATCGTGGCTCCGGGGCGTCGGACTCCGGCGCGGAGCAGGTGTTGCGGAAGACGTACTGGGAGAGGCGTTTGCGCTCGCGACTCGACCAGTCTATCGTCGGGCGGCGCTTCTCCTCGGGGAGGTAGCCGAGACGGTAGACGGCCATCAGCTCCAGGTCGTCGGGAACTTCGAGGAGGTTCTTGATCTCCTGCCACTTCTCGGGGATCTCCATCGGCGTGGAGACGAACTGGATTCCCATTCCTAGAGCGGTGGTGGCGATCCAGACGTTCTCGACGGCCGCGCCCATCCCGAAGACGGAGTAGAACCCCGAGAGCTCCCCGGGCCGGTACTCGGTTTTGTCGAGGAGGACCGCGAGCAGCAGCGGCGAGCCAGCGACGAGCTTGCGGTTATCCTCGGCGAGCATCTTCGGTACGCCGAAGCGGTTCATTATGGACTGTCCCGTGTTGGAGAAGATCTGGCGTCGAAACGGTTTTAGGACCTTGGGCAACTGGTCTATGTGGATGCCGTCCCTACGCTCCTCCATCTCCTCCTCGGAGAACCTGAAGTAGGGCCGGTAGCGCCTCCAGAAGGTCCCCTCCTCCATCAGACGGCGCATGGACTCGCCGCTTATGCGAGCAACCTCTTCGATGATGCTTTTGTCGTCTACCAGAACGAAACGCCACGGCTGGCTGTTGAAGTGACTGGGCGCCATCCCGGCGAACTCGACCAGCATCCTTTGGTGCTCGTCGCTCACCGGTTCGGGCAGAAACGGCCCGTTGGTGGTCCTGCGCCGTCGGAGGGCTTCGAAGAGTTCCAGGTCTCCTCCTAACATCGTGCGGGGCCGGTCTCCCGGCAACGTCTGCGCATCGGCGATCCCTTAGCAAAATACTTACACAACGCTCAGCATATGGGCTCTCCGGCAGCCCGTCCACCGTGGAGTTGCAACCTTTTCTACTTTAGACCCGCGGCCAACCACCATAAGCGATGAGCCGGGTTGGCACGTCGCGCAGGACGGGGGCACGCAGGAGCAGGCGCAGGAGGCGCGGAAGCTCGAAGGGCTCTTCGCGGTTGAGCGCGTCCATAACCACGTAGCGCTGGGCGAGGTCCTGAGCGTACTGGACTATGCGCACCGAAGGAGATCTGCGCCGCTGGACCGATCTCAAGTGACGCTCCCGGACGTTCCCTTCAAGGAGAGGGTTCGCCAGCACGCCAGCCGCGACCACCGCGTCCTCGATTGCGAGGTTGATTCCAACGCCGCCAATGGGCGATACGACGTGCGCCGCATCTCCGAGGAGCAACAACCCGGGCTTGTACCAACGCCTCAACCTATCCGACTCCACCGGGAGCAACGAACCCTGTCCCCAATCGTCGAGCGTCTCCATCCTGTCCCCAAGCTCCGGAGCGAGCGCGGCGACAGACCGCCTGAACGCCGGGAGGCCCCTCTCCTTGAGACGCGAGTAGTGCCCCTTCGGGATGATGTACCCGACCTGCCAGTGGTCCGAGTGATCCATCATAACCAGCAGGCTCCCCCTACCGAACCGGAAGATCGCCCCCGCCCCCTCCGGGTCGTCCGGCAGGCGTGGCAGGTTGAACCAGAAGACGTCCATTGGCGCGCCGCCGACTTCCGGTTCGAGCCCCGCGAGCTGCCGCAGCCGCGAGAACCGCCCATCCGTGCCGACCGTAAGCCCCGCCCGCACCTCGTGCAGACTATCCTCCCCGCCGTAGCGCACGCCGCGTACTGTGCCGCCCTCCTCGACGAGCTGCTTCACCCGCGCGCCCATCACGAGCCGGAAGTTCGGGTAGCGCTCCGCCTCGGCGACTACCAGCTCCAGGAATCGGGCCTGCGGGAGCATCAGGACGTAAGGATACGGGGACCTCAGGCGAGAGAAGTCGGCGAATGTCTCGCGTCTCCCGCCGGTCTCCTGAAGGACGAACCGGCCTACCTTGGCGTGGTCGAGCTTCAGTAGTTCCGCGGCGAGGCCGAGGCGAGCCAGGGTCTCCAGGGCCGCCGGGTTGAGGGTGTTCCCCCGGAACTCGCGCTCGAATTCCCTGTGTGCCTCAAGGAGCGTAACGTCTACGCCCCGGCGAGCCATGAGCAGCGCCAGCATCACCCCCGCCGGCCCCGCGCCCACGATGCAGCACCCGGTCTCCTCGACCGGGCGGACCGGCGCCCCTGTGGGCAGCTTACTCTTGATAGCAGTCGTCGCCAGGGATGCTCCTCTCAGGGAAAGGTCTGTCGAGACCGAAGCTATCCGAAGACGCCGACGAAAAC
>JADDPM010000130.1:1785-5741 GCA_016781885.1 Rubrobacter sp. | reverse complement strand
ATCGCCACCTTGCGCTGCATGATCTCATTACCAATATCCCCTTCGCGGTAGACACGCGCCATCTCTAAGCTCCTCCCATACCCGGCCGGGCCGTCGGCCCGATCCGCACCACGTCTTCCACATCTTCTTTTATCTCGGCGAGCCAGGTCTCCAGGGTCTCCGGCTCCCCCGACGCCACGACGGTCTCCCCGTCTTCATGCGCTATGATCCCTGACCGTGTCGCTGACTCGCCCCAGGAGGCTCCGCCCCTGACCCTCAACAGGGCGACCTCCATCGTCTCCTCCTCTGCCGCCTCCTCGATCTCCTCGACGTCCTCCAGCGCCGAGAGGAGCGCAAGGTAGCGACGGGCCGACTCGGGCGGGCAGTCGAGCAGGATCGTAACCCTCAGATCTTCCGTGTCCCTGCCGACGGTGAACCGGACGACAGGCATCCGCTTGTTCTGGAGCGTCATCAGGAAACGGACGAGGGCGAGCATCCCGCCCGAGAGGCGCACCTCTATGGGGTTTAGGGCGACCGCCTCCTCCCCTTGAGCTTTAGGCGCCGCCATACGCGGCGCCGCTCTCTTCGATCATCTCGTTGACGCTCATGCCGCTCGGGATCATCGGGAAGACGTTCGCCTCCGGGTCGATGTGGAAGTCCAGGATCACACACCCTGGCGTCTCCTGCGCCCACCGGATAGCCGCCTCGACGTCGTCGCCTTCTCTAACCGTCCTGCCGCTCAAGCCGTAAGAGGCCGCGAGGTCTTCGTACCGCGGGCCGCTTATCGGCGTCTCCGAGTAGCGGCGGTTATGGAAGAACTGCTGCCACTGGCGCACCATCCCGAGGTAGCCGTTGTTGAGGATCGCAACCTTTATGTTCAGGCCGAAGTCCCTGATGGTCGCGAGCTCCTGGATGTTCATCTGGAAACCGCCGTCCCCGGCCACGACCCACACCGGCTCGTCCGGGTAAGCGAACGCTACGCCCACCGCCGCCGGCAGCGCGAAGCCCATCGTGCCCAGGCCCCCGCTGGTTATGTGGCTGTTGTACTTCGTGAACTCGAAGAACTGGGCAGCCCACATCTGGTGCTGGCCGACGTCGGTGACGAGCCTCATCTCCTCGCCGGCCGTCGCCTTGATGGCGTCCATGATCCGGATCGGGCCGTACTCGCCCCGCGCCTCGTCCTCGCGCTTCTTCTCCGGCTCCTGGCTCTTCGCGATCTCCGCGCGCCACTCCGCCCGGTTGTCCTCCCGATCCTCCGCGTCCTCGAAACATCCGGCGATGCCGCGCAACGCTAACTTCGCGTCCGCCGCGATACCGACCGTCGGCCGGATGACCTTGCCGAGCTCCGAAGGATCTACGTCTATATGGACCACTTGCGCGTTCCGGGCGAACTTGTCGACCGCGCCCGTGATCCTGTCGTCAAAGCGCATCCCGACCGCGAACAGGAGGTCTGACTTGTCTATCGCCCTGTTCACGCTCGCCGCCCCGTGCATCCCCGGCCACCCGATGTACAGCGGATGGTCGTCGGGGAACGCGCTGATCCCGAGCAGCGTCGTGACGACCGGCGTCCCCGTCCGCTCGGCGAGCAACCTCAACTCCTTCTCGGCGCCCGAGAGGATGACCCCGTGCCCCGCCAGGATCAGCGGCCGCTTCGCCTTCCGCAAGAGCGCGGCGGCCGCCTCCAGGGCGGGACCCGCGGCCGGCTGCGGCACCTCCCTCAGGCGCCGGTAGCCGTTGTCGTTGCACGCGGCGAACTGTACGTCCTTGGGCACGTCCACCAGAACCGGACCCGGACGCCCCGAGCGGGCGATCTCGAACGCCCGCCGCATCGTCGGGTACAGTTCGTCCGGGTCCTCGACGAGGAACGAGTGCTTGGTGAACGGCAGAGTCATCCCCATGACGTTGGTCTCCTGGAAGGAGTCCTTGCCCATCGCCGGACGCCCGACCTGACCCGTGATCGCCACGAGCGGCACCGAGTCCATCTGCGCGGTCGCCAGGCCCGTAACGATGTTCGTCGCCCCCGGACCGCTCGTCGCAACCAGGACCCCTACCCTGCCCGTCGCCCTCGCGTACCCGTCGGCGGCGTGCGCGGCGGCCTGCTCGTGGCGGACGAGGACGTGCTTTAGCGGGTAGTCGGGGAGGGCGTCGTAGAACGGCATGATCGCCCCGCCCGGGTACCCGAAGAGGTACTCGACCCCCTCGTCCAGGAGGGCCTCACACATCGCTTCGCTCCCGGTGCGCGGCTTGTATTCGATGCTGAAAGCGGTATTCTCCACGATTCTCCCATTCTTCTGGTATTACGAGTTAGAAAAAGTCCTTGGCCGAAGAAAGGGCTACGAGCCCCGCGCCTGCGGCTCTTAGGCGAACCGGATGAGGCAGTCCCGGCCCGCCCGGCTAATTAGTCGCCGTGGGGCTAGAGGGACAACCTCCGTGGGTACTCGCGGGTGAATAGGAGGGGTGAGCAGGTGGGCAGCATCGAGCTTGAGGCCCGAGATCTCTATCTGCCTGCTCTCTGAAACTCCGGTCAACGGATCGTCCTTACGTCCTTACTCACTCTCCTACAAGTGCCGGAAGCCTATAGGTCTTGTAACCGTTTGTCAAGGTCCGCAAACTACGTTTCCTGCAACGCAACGCCGTTTTCAAGTTATTCCTTCCCGCAACGTCTCTTGAGAAGAACGATGGGTTGCTTACCGGAACCGCGACGGTTGACGGGGCGCGCCAAGAGGGATTCTCGGGCTATAGAGAACGGGCCGGACTCTACATCAGGCGCGTAGATACTCCCTCGCCAACCTTGTCGAGGCTCGCCTTTGCAACCTTATCCGGGTAATCTGAGGTCCTCAGGGGGATACGGGCGAAGGCCGATGGACGGCGTGCCCCTCTACGGTGAAGAAGGTCTTCAGTAGGCTCACCGGGAGCCTGTCGCCGCACACAGGTAGCCGGGAGCTAGAGGACCGGCACGGGGCTTGGAGCTGGGATCTCGCCCGGCGGCTCGACCCGGGCTCCGGAGAGGTCTACGTCCAGCGCCCAGGCTTTCGCGTCCACGCCGCGCCCTTCGAAGGCGGCGCGCATCGCGGCGGCTATCGCGTGAGCGCTCGTTTCGGGGGCGAAGGCGAGGACGGTCGGGCCGGATCCGGAGAGGCACGCGCCGTATGCGCCGCTCGAACAGGCGGCTTCTATTACGTCTTCTAGGCCGGGGATGAGATGGGAGCGGTACGGCTGGTGGAGGCGGTCCTGCATCGCGACGCGCAGGAGGTCGTACTCGCCGGTCGCCAGGGCCCCCAATAGGAGCCCGGCCCGGCCGACGTTGAAGGAGGCGTCCTTGTGCGGGACCGAGTCCGGGAGGGCGTGGCGCGCGGCGGTGGTTGAGACGGCGAAGTCCGGGACGGCGACGACGGCCTTGAGGTTTTTTGGTTCGAGACGGACCGCGCTTATGCCCTCGGGGGTGAGGGTGCCGATGACGAGGCCGCCCAACAGCGCGGGGGCGGCGTTGTCGGGGTGGCCGTCGAGCTCGCAGACGAGGTTGAGGAGGTCGGGGGCGGCAAGCGCGCGTCCGAGGAGGTCGTTGGCGGCGACGGCTCCACCGACTAAGGCAGCGGCGCTCCCCCCGAGACCCCGGGCGGGGGGGATGTCGTTCTCCTGGATGAGATGGAAGTGGGCGTCGTACTCGCCGGCGAGCTCGGCGACGAAACGGGCGGCCCGGTACGCGGGGTGGTCTGTGCTAAGGGGGATCAGATCCGATCCTGTACCGTATACCTCGACGAGCTGTTGTGGGGCGCGATCCAGGCTTATGCGCATGCTCAGGGAGAGCGCGAGGCCTACCGCGTCATAGCCCGGCCCGAGGTTCGCCGAGGTGGCCGGGACGCGCACGGAGATCATAGCGCGCCCGGCTCCTCCCGCCGCATGACCTCCACAAGCGCCTCGAAGGTTGCCTCTATAGGGTCGGGCAGCACCGTCCGCGAGAGCACGGTGTCCGGATC
>JADDPM010000130.1:0-1656 GCA_016781885.1 Rubrobacter sp. | reverse complement strand
GAGAAGGTCCTGCGCGTTCAGTATCTCCTCGTCGGTGACGCTCTCTATAAGGCCGCCGGACTCGCGCATCGCAGCGAGGGCGCCCTCGCTGCTCGCCGGCGCGCCGATACGGATCGCGCTGGCCACCGTCTCGGGGCTCTCAAAGTCGTGCCCGGCGACCAGCGGCGAGGCGCCCTCGGCCTGGAAGCCGAGCATTTTGGGAGCCGCGTCAGTGTGCCCCGCCTCGCGCCACTCCCTGAAGCCCTTCCAGTAGGCGGTTATGTTGCCCGCGTTGCCGACCGGCAGGGCGAGGGCTTCCGGCGGGCGGCCCAGAGACTCGCAGACCTCAAAGGCTGCGGTCTTCTGGCCCTCGATCCGGTCGGGGTTTACGGAGTTGACGAGGGTGACGGTCCCGAGCTCTCTGGCTGCTCTCTGCGAGAGCTTCAGGGCGGCGTCGAAGTTGCCCATAACCTGAACTATCCTCGCGCCGTGGGCGAGGAACTGGACCGCTTTGCCCAAAGCAATCTTGCCTGCCGGCACTACAACAAAGCAGCTCATGCCGGCTCTCGCGGCGTAGGCCGAGGCTGAGGCGGCGGTGTTCCCGGTCGAGGCGCACACGCAGGCCTTGCTCCCCTGGGCGGCGGCCCGGCTTATGGCGACCGTCATGCCGCGGTCCTTGAAGGAGGCGGTCGGGTTCATGCCCTCGAACTTCAGGTAGAGGCGGGCACCCATCCTCTCCGAGAGGCGCGGGGCCTCTATAAGGGGGGTATCGCCTTCACCTAGAGAGGCAACGGCGTTCTCCGGGATCTCGGGCAGCCAGTTCCGGTACCTCCTTATTACCCCTTGGCGAACGTTCGCAGTTTGAACACTCAAATGAGATCGTGCCTTTCCTTGCGGGACTATCTACCGCCCGGACGCTACTTCTGACGATGAAACTATAACGGTTTTTCGTGATATTCGACTCCTCCAGCGACGGTTGCTATGAGCGAGCTTCGCTCAAAAGCTTTATCAGCTGTAGTTATCCAGTCAGGACCGGGCGTGCTACGTAGTGAAGTTGAGCTATCGGGGCAGCGGGTTTGTGCTTGGGTGGTTTGACAGGGCGTTTCGGTGAAACCCTTCAAGTATTCGCCGCTCCGGGTCAGGGTAGGCTTTGCTGCTAGGGCGTGCAGCAAAGGCTCGTGGCTGGGTTACGGCGACGCGGAATACGTGTCGGTGGCGCTGTCATAAGAGTATCTAAAGGTGCCGCTAAGCGTGGTGCTCTCTGCCTCTACCGTAAAGCCGCCTGCGGGAGTGGTGTCGGTAGTAATCGTAACGGCTGTAGACGGAAGGAACACGATGCCACCGTCAGTATGGCGTACAACGGGACGGGTTTCGGTATAGACCCCGTCCGGGGGGTAAGTTCCGCTCTGCGCCTTGACCTGCTCGTAAGCTGAGACCGTTTTCCTGACGTTCACCATCACCTTGGCTTGCTGAATCTCGGCAGCCTCCGCACGTTGGCTGAAGAATGTTGGAATGGCGATGGCGGCCAGGACAGCAACGACGATCGTGACGACCAGAAGCTCGTAAACCGTCGTCCTCCTTGACGTTCCACTGGTCAAGGCCTCCTTGATGCTTCCCCTTTCGAGTGGAGGTCGCTCAGGATCACGGCCCTCCTGATCTTGTATACGCATGATCGCG
>JADDPM010000272.1 GCA_016781885.1 Rubrobacter sp. | reverse complement strand
GTGAGTGGTGACGGCCATGCCCTCCGGCTTGTCGGCGAGCGCCTGGTTGATGGTGCGGATGTAGGTCTCGTGCTGGTGCTCGGCGTCCCCGCCAAGCTCTTTGGCGACGCGCTCGCGCTGGCGAGGATCATTCAGGTAGGCGAGGCTGATATCGTCGAACTGCAGGTAGGTGCAGCCGAGATCTCCTAGAGCCCGAACCTCCCCGGCGTAGGCGGCAGCGAGATCTTCCCAGAACCCTTCAAGGTCAGGGTAGACCGACTCGTCGATCGCTGCGCGCCCGCCGCGGTAGTGGACCATGCTCGGTGACGGAATAGTGAGTTTCGGTATGGTACCGGTCGTCACCTGCTCGGCCAAAAACCGGAAATCTTCTGCAAAGATCGGCTCATGGAGCCCGACGCGATCCTGCACGCGCAGCGCCGCCGGCGTGAACTCGATCGTGCCCTCATCGTTGCGGAACTCGACCTTTATGTCGTCCTGAGCCTTCTCAATCCCGCCGAGCTGGTAGATGAAGTCCAGGTGCCAGGAGGCGCGGCGGAACTCGCCGTCGGTGGCGGACTGGAGGCCCACCTCCTCCTGCATACGCACGACCTCACGTATCGCTTCGTCCTCGACGCTGCGCAACTCCTCGGCCGTGAGGCGGTCGGCGGCGAAGTCTTCGCGGGCCCTGAGCAACTCGGGCGGGCGCAGCAGGCTGCCTACGTGATCGGCGCGGAACGGTGGCGTGGTGCGAGTCAAGGTGATCATTCTCCTTCGTCGTTGATCGAGATGCTATGGATTCTAGCCGTCCGATGGCTGCTCCGCTCCCGCGAGGACACGGGACGCCGGGCCATCTTTGTGTTTCGTCGCTCGATACCCTGAGATCTTCGCTCCTTCTTGCATGTACGAGGTCTGTAGTAAACCTAGACAGAGTCAGGCGCTCGTTGTTGGCTGACCTCGGCCGCCTCAGTCACCCCTGGCTCCCTGACGAACAGCAACAGCACGAAGGCCACCAGGATGATGCCTGCGTCTAGATACACCGCCGCGTTAAAGCTGCCTGTCGCATCTCTTAGCGCGCCGCTGACGACTGGAGAAAGCACGGCCCCTATCTCACCGATCAGATTCATCATGCCGAACATCGCCCCTAGGTAGATGGGGTTATGGACCAGGTCCGCCCCAAGTGCGTGGGACATCGGCTGCAGTGCGTTGAAGAACAGGCTGGAGACGAACAGCAGGAGGCCCAGCACGAGCAGCGCACTGCCACCGCTAGAGATATAGAAGCCAAAGGCCAGGACCAGGAGACCTAGGATCAGCATAAAGGTGACTAGCATCCACTTGCGGCCCCATCCTCTACGCTTGGCGTAGTCGGCCAACCAGCCGCTGGCAGGGAACCCCAGGATTCCGGCTCCCGCGTTGAAGGTCGCCGTCAGCGCCGCGTTCAGGAACGTTGTTTGCCCGGCTTCGGAGATGATGGACACCGACCAGAAACCAACGAACCAGAGATGCCACAGAATGGCGATAAACGCGATATAGATCAGGAACAAACTCCGATCATACAGTATAGGCCCTACCTCTCCGCCCTTGCTGCCGAAGATGAACCC
>JADDPM010000036.1 GCA_016781885.1 Rubrobacter sp. | reverse complement strand
CTGATCCGCGTCCATCGTAACCAGGAGGCCCAGAACCCTCGTCCCGCCTAAGTGGAGGAGCGCAAGGTCTATCTCGGGGTAGCGCTGGGGGATCTCACGCAGCCTGTTGTGGATGAGCGTGTCGCCGGTGATGTAGAGCCGCAGGCGGGTGTCGCCCTCGGCGGTCCCGAACTCGAGCATGCTTCCCATCACAGGTGGTAATACCTTCCTCAAAGGGCCGGGGGCGTGGGTGCCGGGCATGGCGGTCACGCGCAGCCGGGCGTCGCCCTTGCGGACCAGTATAGACTCCCAGGTGCCGAGCGCCGCCGGTGGGCGGAAGCCCTTGCCTTCTAGATAGCGGGCTGCGTGAGGGGTCGTGATGATAGGGACTCGTTTGTCGAGCTTATCCTCGGCGACGCGGTCGAAGTGATCGCCATGCAGGTGGGAGAGGAGGACGAGGTCGAGGGGCGGGAGGTCCTCTATCTCTACGGCCGGGTTTGTCTGGCGCTGGGAGTGGAGGCCGTAGCCCAGGTGTACGTGGTCGCCGGCGTGCAGGAAGTTCGGGTCGGTCAGGATGGTGAAGCCTGCGTAGCGGATGATCACCGTCGCCGTCCCTACGAAGAAGACGGAGCCACTCCTGAGGTCGGCCTCCCCATACGTGTCGGTCAGGACAAGATCTCTCTCCAAAACGTACCTCTCCTTCTCGCGTTCGTATACCGCCGGTGGTATCTACGGCACTTTTACCTGCGGAGCCGGATCTTCAATCCCCGAGGGGAGAAAAAGACCCGACACGAGATGTTAGCGGTATCCACCTTCGTGAGGGCGACACGGGCCGGCAACTCTCCGGAGACGCCGCTGCGTCTCCCGTATTGCTCTACCCACACACCGGCCCACGGAAGGTATCGGCTGGCGGAGTAGACCCCGAAGCTTCGTCCTCGTTTCTCGATCCCCACGCAGGTCCACGCAGGCTCACGCGGTAGTCCCGGTGGAGGTTGGTGGCCCCGGTTTGTAGTGGGCTTGTATAGGACGAAACCCTGGACTTCGCCATGGCCGCTGGGTAACGAGCGATGGTAGGCCGATGGTCTCCGGGACCCCGGCCCTTATTGTTGGCAAGATATACGATATTTCGCATGTTTGATGGGGCACGGTCCAGCGTATTTATTGGGGGCGGAGTATCCGAGTGGAAGGGAAAGAAAAAGTGAGCCAGCAGAGGACGGGCCAGGAGGGGCGGCAGGGTAGCTCGCTAAAGAGCGACCGTGGTGCCACCAGCATCAGTGACGGCGTGGTCTCGAAGATCGCCGGGATCGCCGCGCAGGAGGTCGAGAAGGTCCAGATGGGCGGCGGTACGGTCGCGGCCGTCGGGGGGTTCCTGAGCAGCGTGACCGGCGCCGTGACCGGCGGCAACTCGGGTGGTGGAGGGAATCTAACGAGTGGTGTCTCCGTCGAGGTCGGCGAGGAGGAAGCGGCCATCGACCTCACGCTCGCGGTAGAGTACGGCGCGCAGATCCCGCAGACCACGCAGGCCGTGCGCAATAACGTCATAAACCGGGTCGAGAACCTGACCGGCCTGAGCGTCACGGAGGTGAACGTCACGGTCAACGACGTGCAGTTCCCGGAGGAGCGACCACAACTGGAGCGGCAACAAGAGGTGGAGCGAGAGGCCCAAGAGCAGGAACGGCAGGCCTAGAGACCCGACTTACGGCCTCCTGAAGGACGTTCCGCTTACCTGGGAATCACCAAAGAGCCGGAGCCTTAGGGGCTCCGGCTTCTCTACTTCGGGATGGTGTGTCCCGCCGTTCGTGGCGTGCTGCAGCGGGTGCTAGCGCAGTGCAGCTTTTTAAAGCGGGAGGTACTTAGGATGTCTGAAGAGCGTGTTGAAGGGGCCGTAAAGGTTCGGCGCATAACCGATACTCACTCCAACTGGAGCGAGCAGGGGCGTGGCGAACCCGGTGCAGCGCGGCCAAGTACTTCGACACAGAGCGGGGGGTTCTCATAGCCAACGGTATCTCCCTGGGGAGCGCTTCCGGGGCTGGCGTTACCCTGCAAGAAGCCTCCTCGGAAGGCTGACGACGGACCGCCCAAGGAGGGAAGGGAGGAACTCGTCGAGGCTCCACTGGAGGGTGCGCGGCAGCGGGTGGTCGGGATCAACGGAAGCTCGCTTTGAGTGAGAGAACAACCCGGTATCAGGTGATGAAGACGGATCGGTGATCATCGAGGGGTCGAACCGTGCGAGAGCGACGTGCGGCAGGCCACACGGTAGCTAGCCTGGCGGTACTCGTTATTGGAATGCCCTTCATGGCGTTCAGGTTCCGGCTGCGACGCCTTCGCCGCGCGGGTCCGCTCCTCCGGTGAAGGTGGATGGGTTGCCTTGCGAATCGTACTCGATAGTCAGGGCGTGGGCGTTGCCGAGGCCGCGCTCGTCTACTAGCACGTTGTGACCCAGGGCCGACAGTTCGTTGCGCACCGAGACCGGTATGCCGGCCTCGACTACCAGAGCGTCCGGGAACGTGGTGCTCACGCGGGGAGCGGAGACCGCCTGCTGGACGTCCATGCCGAAGCCGATCACGTTCGTTAGCATCTGCGGCGTGGTCTGCTGGATGGTGCGTCCGCCAGGGGTTCCTATCGCGATGTAGGGCCTCCCGTCGCTAATGACGATGGTCGGACACAGGGCGTAGAGGCTCTGGCGTCCGGGGTAGACGTCGAAGACGTTGCCCGGGGGATCGAAGCGGGACCAGGAGAGGGCGTCGTTCAGCCAGATCCCCGTCCCCTCCGGCATGACCTTGCTCCCGAAGATGTTGCCCAGAGTCTGCGTCGCGCTGACCACGTTCCCCTCTTCGTCCGCGACGACGAAGTGGGTGGTGTGCCCTTGTTGGGAGTCTCCCTGCTGGGCGTTTTGCACGTTCTCGGCGTCGGGGGAGGGTGGTCCGTACGTGGTGTAGCTCTGGGGTATGCAACGGGTCGGCTGGCCGAACTGGGCGAACGGCACGTTCGGCGACGCCTGCGAAGGGTTCACGGCGGCGGCCTGCGCGGCGAGGAACTCTTGCGAGAACAGCAGGTCCAGCGGCGTCTTGGCTATCTCGGGGTCGGCGGCGTATTCTCTGGTCGCCCGGCCGGTCTGCTTGGAGACCTCCGCGAAGGTGTGCAGGTACGAGGTGGTGTTGTGGTCGGAGGGCTGCAGGCCGAACTGCTCCATTACGCCCAGGCGGACCAGCGCGCCCCAGGAGGTGGACGGGGGCGAGGCCGTAACGATCTCGTAGCCCTGGTAGTCCAGGCTGATCGTCTCCCTCCACCGGGCGCGGTTGTCGCCCAGGTCCTCGAGGGTCAGAAAACCGCCACTCTCGCGCATGGTGGCGTCTATGGCCTGTCCCAACTCGCCCTCATACATCGCGCTCGCGCCCTCGCCGGCGATAAGCCTGAACGAATCACCTAGGTCCTCCTGAACGAGGGTTTCCCCGGCTCTGAGAGGTATGCCGTTGTTACCGTAGAAGCTCCTCGCATTCTCCGGGAAGGCCGGCCACGCCGCGTCGATCCAACCAGCCGTGATGTCGCCAAGGATGATCCCCTCGTCGGCGAGCTCTATGGCGGGATCGAAGAGGCGGCCCCACTCCAACTCCCCGTAGTCGTTTGAGAGGGCTTCCCACGCGTTCAGGTTGCCCGGCGTGGCTACGGCCATCGCGCCGCAGCGGTTGTCTATGTAGTTCGGCGTCGGTTCACGGAACACGCTCGGGTCGAGGTTCTCGGGGACCCTGCTTCCGGTGTCGAGGAACCGTGTCTCGCCGCTCTCGGCGTCGTAAACCACTATAGCCCCGTAGCCGCCGATGCCGCTCATCATCGGTTCGGCGACGTTCAGGGCGGCGGCGACCGCCACCGCCGCGTCGAACGCGTTGCCCCCGTTGTCTAGGATCTGGAGCCCCGCCCGCGTGGCGTATGGATTGGCCGAGCTGACCATCCCTGCGCCCCCGACAGCCGGGCTCGCGGCCGTGCTCGAGCGCGGCTCCGGCCCGATCTCCGCAAGGGTCGCTCCGGCGGTCGTTGCGGAGGTCTCCGCGACAGTCGTCTCCTCGCCGGACTGGCTTTGCTCCTGAGATGTGGCTTCTCTGGCGGTGGTCTCCTCCCCTACGGAGGCCCTCTCCGAGCCAGCGGATGGTGCGCCGCAAGAGGTCAGGACCGCGACGACCGACACCACAAAGATTGCAAGAAACAACCTTCTCAAGATACGCTCCTAGAAAATACGCCTACGGTTGAGCGTATACCATGGAGCGAGGAAAACAACTACGTGGCGGGCGCTTTCGATCCGCCTGCGCTTGGCGAAGGAGGTGCCCGTCGAGCAGGCCCTGGTTCGTCGGACGTCTCGCGTTGCTTTTGTCTGGGGTTATGCGGCCACCGTTGTTCCTGGCGGCCGAGAGGAGCTCCCGCGCCTTGCTCCGCTTCGGGGAGACGGCTCTGTGTCTACGCTGCTGGAGCTTCAAGATCCCGAGGGCGAGCAAGACGGCTGCGGGGAACACGAAGGGAGCGACTGCCACGTGCTCCCCCGCAGTATCCCTAACCAATTGATTGAAAACAAAGTGGCCTGTATAATCCCGGACACTTCACTCGGATCCGCAGTTGTGGCGTGTGTTTGGAAGACTCCATACCTCTAACCGCGTACCCTACTTTTTGCGCTTCTTACCAGCGTCCTTGCGCTTCTTGCGCCACGATCCGTCATTGTTGTGGGACCGTGGTTGCGTACCACCGCCCTCGTCAGGGACATAAGGTCCCCCTGCCTGCACGTCTGTCCGCCATTCAGCTTGCCTCCTACGTCTTGAGCCCCACACTTCGGAGCTATCGGAGCTAATGTAAGCAACGGAGCGCGCATTGTCTAGGTTAAGCTGTACCTAAGAATGAGAGAGGATTTGCAGGGGTTTTTAAACGTTATCCACAGTAGTGCCTACTCAACGTGCCCGTAGTATTGTAAAATGCACGTAGGATGCTACCGGATTTTCTGAGTAAACCAGAATGGCTAGCCGTCATCCTGGCTGTGCTGGCGCTGATGCGCCAAGAAATCGTAGGGCTGGGGTGTTGGCTATGGAGACGCTGGCAGATACGCTACATACCCACAAACACTCAGGTCCACAAGGATCGCGACAACTACAGCCTGCTTTTGCAGAAGTATGAAGGCTACCTGACCATTCTAGAAAACTTGATCGTTTTACGATCTCAAGTTGAAGCGGGGTCAGACCCATGGACCCCTGAATTAGAACAGCAATTTGTGCAAACCAGCGATAGCATCTACGACAGTCTGGAAAAACGCAGTGACCATGAAGAGCACATGGGCGTTTTCCAGTTGCTAAATGTGCTAGAAGGGCGGATGGTCGGTATAGCGGAGGAACGCAGGAAGCGCGCCGACTTACAAACCAGACAAGCCGAAATAGAAAGCCATCCATTATTCATAGGGCGTTCTAGCGTAACTAGCGTAAACTAGGGCCATGAGGCTATCCAAGCCGTCAGACTTACCGATCATCACTGCCGCGATGGTAATTATCCACCACACTATTATGGCCGTCCGGTGGTCAATTGGGCAACGACGCAAGGTGGCTGGTTATACGGCCAGTATTGCGAACACGTCTATTGGCGGATTAGCCTGGTGCGTGGGTTTGACGAGACAGCTACCTTAAAGGCCAAGTTTGTCGGAGTGGTTAAGGTTCGCCCCGATGAGCAGCGTGGTGGGACGCTTCGAGTAAGCCTAGTGAGTAATTCTGTCAGTATCGGCCACTACTACTCAGTGCTGGAGGGCGTGTATAGTGCGCACGAGGCGCTTTTGACTGTATCGGAAGGGAGTTTGCGCTTCTTTGAAGAGGCTACGGGTCTTGATGACGCGGCAGGAGATCGAGCCGGAGAAGCTCACCGACGCGACCGTGGTCATCATAGACGTCCTCCTGGCGACGACGACTCTCCTCACCGTTCTCGAGAACGGCGCCCGCACCGTCCTGCCGGTCGCGAGCCTCGAAGAGGCCGAAGAGGTCGGCGGTAGGCTGGATGCTGCCTCGCTCCTGCGCGGCGGTGAGCAGGGGGCGGAGAGGGTAGAGGGCTATGACCTCGGCCCGTATCCGAACGAGTATGCGCCGGAGGTAGTCGCGGATAAAGACGTAATCTTCGTGACCACTAACGGTACGCGCGCCATCGGGACCGCCGCGGGCGCGAAGAAGCTCCTCGTCGGCTGCCTCCGCAACGCCCCGGCTGTTGCCCGCTATCTCGAAGACTCCGGCACGGAGTCCGTCTACATCGTCTGCGCGGGATCGGCGGGCCGCTTCACCGTCGAGGACTTCCTGGGCGCCTCGGCCATCCTCTCGCGCCTGAACGGGGATGGTTACCTCGACGACTGGCGGCTGAACGATGCCGCCTGGCTCGCGCTCGACTTCGCGGAGCGGTTCGGCGGGCGCGAGATGGCGGCGCTAAAGGAGGGCCGGGCGGGGCGGTGGTTCCTGGAGAACGACATGGTGGAGGAATTGGAGTTCGTCGGGGACGTGGGGGCGAGCGGTATCGTCCCGCAGGTAGTAGAGGGTATGTTGCGTGCTGTAGAGGATTCGGAGACGGCTCAAAAGCCGTAGCGCCCAGGAGGCGAGGAGGAAGATGGCCGACACCATACAGGTTCGCGAGGGCGAGGACTTCGACCTCGAAGCGGTCGAACGGCATATAAGGGAGAACATAGAGGGAGTGCCCGAGGGGGATCTGGAGGTCCGCCAGTTCCCGTCAGGGGCTTCGAACCTCACATACCTCGTAAAGATCGGGGACTGGGAGGGCGTGCTCAGACGTCCGCCGCTCGGGCCGGTGCCGCCGAAGGCGCACGACATGGGCCGGGAGTCGAAGCTCTTGATGAAGCTCCACGAGGCGTTTCCGCTCGCGCCCAAACCCTACTTCTTCTGCGAGGACGAGTCGATCATAGGGGCGCCCTTCTATGTGATGGAGCGGCGCGAGGGCGTGACCGTGGACGCCTCCTTCCCGGAGGGCGTCGAGCCGACAGAAGAGTTGCGCCGTGGAATGTCCCGGATGGTCGTGGACACTCTGGTGGAGCTACACGCCGTGGATTGGCAGGGGGCGGGCCTGGGAGAATTCGGGAGGCCGGAGGGCTTCCTGGAGCGGCAGGTGAAGGGTTGGATCGGGCGCTACGACAAGGCCAAGACCGAGGAGATAGAAGAGGTCGGACCCCTGACCGAGTGGATCTCCCGGGACATCCCCGAGAGCCCGCCGGCCACCATCGTCCACAACGACTACAAGCTCAACAACCTGCTCCTGAATCCCGACGACCTCACCGAGGTCCGCGCCGTCCTCGACTGGGAGATGACGACTATAGGAGATCCACTCTTCGACGTGGCCGTCTCGCTCTCTTACTGGGTCGAGGCCGGCGACTCGCAGGAACTCAGAGAGGTGTTGCCTACGGTGGCGGAGACCCCCGGCTTCATGACCCGCAAGGAGTTCGTGGACTACTACGCCGAGAGGAGCGGGCGCGACGTCTCGCAGATGCACTGGTACATGGTCTTCGGATACTTCAAGCTCGGGGTGATCCTGCAGCAGATCTACGCCCGCTGGCACAACGGTCAGACGAAGGACGACCGTTTTGCCAACTTCAACGAGAGGGTCCGGAACGTGATGCTACACGCCTACGAACTCTCCAAAAAGGACGACTTGTAGTGGACGGAGGCGCCCCCCAAGCCGTCGGCGTCCTCGGCGTCGGCACGATGGGCGCCGGCATCGTCCAGCTCGCCGCCCAGACCGGTCACCCCATAGTCGCGTGCGATCCAGCGGTCGAAGCCCTCGAAAAGGCCCAGCGCTACGTCCGGGAGGGGCTCTCGCGCTTCGCGGCCCGGGGCGCGTTCTCGGTGGAAGAGGCCGACGAGCACTATAGCCGCATCCACTGGACCGTAAACCTGGAGGACATGGCCGGGGCGGACGCGGTGATCGAGGCTATAGTAGAGAAGGTCGCCCCAAAGAAAGAGGCCTTCGCGGCGCTAGACGGGATCCTTGCCCCTAACGCCCTCCTGCTAACCAACACCTCCTCCATCTCCATAACCGACCTCGCCTCCGCGACGAACAGGCCCGACAAGGTCTGCGGGACGCATTTCTTCACCCCGCCGCCGATCCGGGAGGCGGTCGAGGTGCCGCGGGGGCTGCTCACGAGCGAAGAGACCGTCGAGAGGGCGAAGGCGCTCATAATCGCTTTCGGGAAGCTGCCGATCGTCGTGAACAAGGACGTGCCCGGCTTCGTGGCGAACCGTTTCCTGATGCCGATAATCATCGAGGCAGCGCGGCTGTTGGAGGAGGGGGTGGCGAGCAAAGAAGACATCGACCTGCTGGTCAAAAAGGGGATTGGGTTTCCAATCGGGCCGTTCGAGCTGGGGGACTTCATCGGCCTGGACGTGGCCCTCGACGTGATGGCCTACGTCCACCAGGAGCTTGGCGAAGCTTACTATACGCCACCGCGAATCCTCAAGGAGCTGGTCCGGGCCGGCAGGCTGGGCCAGAAGACCGGAGCGGGCTTCTATGAGTACCCGGAAGAGACGGAGTAAGGAGGCCGGGTGGGCAGGCTCGACGGGCGGGTGGCGCTGGTAACAGAGGCTGGCCGGGGCATCGGGTTCGCAACCGCCCGGCGCTTCGCGCAAGAGGGCGCCTCGGTGTGCGCTGCGGATATCGCCGGCGGCGTGACGGAGGAGGCGGCAGGGACATTGAAAGGAGAAGGCCTGGTAGCGTTCGGTATGCGACTGGACGTGACCGACCGTGAGGAGGCAGAGGTGGCGGTCAGCGAGACCGCAGGGCGGTACGAGCGGCTGGATATCCTGGTGAACAACGCGAGGATAACGTGCGATAACTTGATCTTCAGGATGATGGACGAGGACTGGTGCTCGGCATTGGATGTACACTTGACGGGCGCCTTCCTGTGCAGCCGGGCGGCGCAGAAGCACATAGTCGAGAACCGCTACGGCAGGATCGTCAACGTCTCCTCGACCTCGGCTTTAGGCAATCGGGCCAGTCAAACTACTCGGCTGTCAAGGCGAGCCTTCAGGGCTTCACGAAGACGCTCGCCATAGAGCTCGGCCAGTTCGGCATCACGGCGAACGCGGTCGCACCGGGCTTTGTCGAGAGGGAGATGACGCGAACTACCGCCGAGAGGATGGGCTTCGACCTCGAGGATTTCGTCGCTGCGCGCGTAGCGACTATCCCCGTGGCCGTAGCGGCAGACCTGAGGATATAGCGGCGGCGATACTGTTCTTCGCGAGCGAGGAGGCGTCGTTTATCAACGGACAGGTCCTGTACGCCGTCGGGGGGTCGAGAGCGTGAACGTGATCGAACGCTTCGGCGAAGGCCCGGGTGGGGAGCGTCTCTTTACTGTGAGTGACACCGTCGTAGTCACCCGGATGTTCAGGAGGTCGCTGGAGAATGGGTGAGCAGACGAGCACCAGACCACAACGTGGGAGGTGGGCGACGAGCTGGAAGAGCGAGCCTTACCGCCCATCACGCGCCTCCAGCTAATAAAGTACGCTGGAACCTCGGGGGGCTTCAACCCGATCCACACCATAGCCGAGGCCGCCGAGGAGGCAGTCTTCCGGGTGTCATAGTCTTCGGCATGCTGACGCTCGCCACGATGGGTCTGCTCTTCTCGCCCTACCTGGAGCACGGCTACGTAAAGGAGCTAAAGGCCCACTTCTCCGGGATGGTGTTTCTGAGCGACGAGCTGCCTATCAGCGGATTGTAACGGATGCTAAAGATACGGAAGAGGGCCGCCTCTACGCCTTCGAGGTCTACGCGTGGCGGGGCGAGGACGTGGTCGCCTCTGGTACGGTAGGCTTCCTCGCGTTCGAGGGTTAGGCCGGGTTCAGACTCGCTTATACGCTTTCCAACGGCGCCAAATTAACACGAGTATGCCGACGATGAGGAGTGCCAGTACCGAGTACTCGATGATCGAGGAGTACTGTTTGACGACCGGCCAGTTGGAGCCGAGCAGGAGGCCAAGGAAGATGAAGCCGCCGTTCCATATCAGGCATCCGAGGATGGTATAGGTCATGAACCGGCCGAAGATGTGCATGCGCTTGATGCCCGCCGGGATGGAGGTCATGGCCCCTATCCCCGGGAAGAGGTGTCCGATCAGGATAGCCTTCCCGCCATGGTGTCCGAAGACCTCGCTAGCTCTCTCCAGGTCCGCCACGAAGATGAGCTTGAACCGCTCGAAGCGTTTGACCAACCGGTGCAGGTTACTCTCCCCGAACCAGGCCCCCAGGTAATACAAAACCAGCGAGGCCGCCACCGCCCCCGCCGTCGAGGATAGCAGCACCAGGGTGAACGTAAACTGCCCCTGGCCGACCAGGAAGCCGGCGAGGCAGAGGACCAGCTGTGTGGGGATCGGCAGCAGGTGGAGGTTTATCAGCCCGATGAGGACGGCGATGCCGATGTAGCCGAAGGAGTAGACCACCTCGACAGCCCAGTACGCGATGTTCCCGATCAGGTCACCCATTGCAGCTTCTCTCTAACCAACTCTTACTAACAGGAGCCGATTCTACCC
The DNA here is from genome assembly GCA_016781885.1 of Rubrobacter sp. Lineage (GTDB taxonomy): Bacteria > Actinomycetota > Rubrobacteria > Rubrobacterales > Rubrobacteraceae > Rubrobacter_F. The sequence continues at coordinate 6,306 of JADDPM010000036.1, read as the reverse complement.
CTCCACTACCAGCGAAGCCTACGAAAACCAGACGCTGCGGTCAACGCCATGCCTCGACCCGCCTTTTTCGACCCCCGGCCGGAACACAAAACGGGTCCTCCCCTTGAGGGTACGATTAGCGGGACGAATCGTACCGAGGAGGAAGAGATGAGCGATGGCGGCGTAGGGGCGGCGTTGGACCGGGAGCAGTTGGATCGGCTGGTCGCGTACTTCGACGAGGAGGTCACTTTCTCGAAGCACATAAAGGCCAGGATTCAGGAGGTCGAACCTGGGCGGGCCGTGCTTTACATAGACGTCGAGGAGATCCACTTCAACGGTAACAACACTCTGCACGGCGGGGTCTACGCCTCCCTCATAGACAACGCGATGGGCCTCTCGGTCTCCTCGCTGGTGGGATTCCGGACGGCTACTACCCAGATGAACGTTCATTTCCTCGGGCCGGTCAGGGAGGGGCGCGTCACGTGCAGGAGCGAGGTGATCCATAAAACGCGCCGGACGGCGACCGCCGAGGGACGTGTCTACGACGACGAGGGGAACCTGGTCGCGATGGGGACCGGCGCGTTCAGGATCTTTGAGAAGAAGGGCAACCCTATCGTGTAGCTCTACGTGGCTGCGAGAGGGTATAGTAGGGGGCGGGAAAGACAAGGTCAGGAGGACCGTTCCGTACCGAGAAGCCCTGGGTTCGCCTCTACGAGGGGCACACCTCGCCCGAGACGGAGGTCTTCGAGGGCTCGCTGCCCGACTTCTTCCACGCTTCGGTCGAGGAGCACCGGGACAAAACGGCCATGACGTTCTACGGGACGACGTTCGATTTCGCCCGCCTCGAAGCCCTCACCGAGAAGATGGCCGCCTCGCTCGCCGCGCGCGGTGTAAAGAAGGGTGACCGGGTGGCGCTCATGCTCCCCAACTGCCCGCAGTACGTCGTGAGCTTCTTCGCTACCGTGAGGCTCGGGGCTATCGTCACCCAGATCAACCCGATGTACGTCGAGCGCGAGATCGAGCACATCCTCAAGGACTCCAGCGCCGGGACTATCGTCGTCTACTCGGAGATGTACCCGCGCGTGCAGAGCGTGATGGACAGCACCAGCCTGAAGAACGTGATAGTCGTGGACTTGAAGGGCGAGCCCGAGGGCCTGGAGCCCGGCCACCTCAGCTTCGGTGAGTTTATCGGGGCGGACGTTGATCCGGCGCCGCGGGTGGAGATCGACCCGGCCGATGACGTGGCGGTCTTCCAGTACACCGGCGGGACGACCGGCGTCTCGAAGGGAGCGATGCTAACCCACCGCAACCTCGTCGCCAATGTTCAGCAGACGCTCGACCTCTTCGTGGATGATCCCGCCGCGTTCTCGAACAACCAGTCGATAGTCGCGATACTGCCCTTCTTCCACATCTACGGCCTCACGTGTGTAATGCTCTTCGGCATTCGTCAGGGCCTCAAACAACTCCTCCTGCCTCGCTTCAACCCTCAGGAGGTAATGAAGCTGGTCCGGGACAACAAACCTGTCCTGTTCGCCGGTGTACCTACTATGTACATGGCGCTCAACAGTTCTGGCGTGGACCTCAAGGAGTATGGCTTTGATCAGGTCCGGACGTACAACTCCGGCGGGGCGGCGTTGCCGGTGAACCTCAAGCGCGCCTTCGAGCAGAAGGTAGGACGGACCCTTTTCGAGGGCTATGGGCTCTCCGAGGCGTCGCCGGTTACGCACTTCAACCCGCCGTTTGCGGGGGAGAGCCGCGAGGGGAGCATCGGCGTCCCGGTCCCGAGCACGGACGCGAGGATCGTGGACGTCGCCACCGGCACGGAGGAGATGCCTATCGGGGAGTCTGGCGAGCTGGTCGTAAAGGGGCCGCAGGTGATGAAGGGCTACTGGAAGATGCCCGAGGAGACGGAGGATACCCTGAAGGACGGATGGCTCTACACCGGCGACGTGGCGCGTATGGACGAGGACGGCTACTTTTACGTCGTGGATCGGAAGAAGGATATGATCCTGGTGGGCGGCTACAACGTCTACCCGCGTGAGATCGAGGAGGTCCTCTTCGAGCACGAGGACGTCGCCGAGGCCGTCGCCGTCGGCGTCCCGGACGAGTACCGGGGCGAGACGGTCAAGGCGTTCGTGGTAAAGATGCAGGGGAGCGGGGTGACCGAGGAGGAGATACTCGCCTTCTGCAAGGAGCGCCTCGCCCCATTCAAGGCCCCGAAATCCGTGGAGTTCCGCGACGAGCTCCCGAAGAGCACCGTCGGCAAGCTCCTGAGGCGTGTCCTCGTTGACGAGGAGAGGGCGAAGATGGCCTCGTCTACCACGAGCCAGAGCTAGAGAGGGAGTTCATTGAGCACGGAAGCGAATGCGCCGACCGCGAATGCGCAGGCGAACGCGCTCGACCTGTTCCGGCTCGACGGCAAGACGGCCGTCGTTACCGGAGGGGGCCGGGGTTTGGGCCAGTACATGGCCGAGGCCCTCTCGGACGCGGGGGCGAACGTCGTGCTCTGCTCCCGCAAGAAGGAGGCGCTGGAGGAGGTAAAGACGGGGATAGAGGCCTGGGGCGGCAAGGCGCTCGCCCTCGCGTGCGACGTCACCGACCCGGATGACGTAAACCGGGTCGTCGAGAACACCGAGGAGAGCTTCGGGGCCATAGACGTGTTGGTCAACAATAGCGGGGCGACGTGGGGAGCGCCGACGGTCGAGATGCCGCTCGAGAAGTTCGACCTGGTCGTGGGCGTCAACGTGCGCGGGACCTTCCTCATGAGCCAGGCGGTCGGGCGGCGTATGATCGAACGCGGCGAGGGCGGTAGGATAATCAACATCGCCTCGATCGCCGGCCTTCTCGGCGGACACCCGGACTACATGCAGACCGTCGGCTACAACGCGAGCAAGGGCGCCGTGATCTCCATGACCCGGGATCTCGCCACGACCTGGGCTCGCTACGGCATAAACGTCAACGCCATCGCTCCCGGCTGGTTCCCGACGAAGATGAGCGGCGGCCTGATCGAGCAGCACGAAGAGAAGATGCTCGAAGGTATTCCGCTCCACCGGTTCGGTAACCCCGAAGATATAAAGGGCCTCGTCCTTCTCCTGGCCTCGCCCGCCGGTGCCTACATTACCGGCCAGACGCTGGTCGTGGACGGCGGTGCCACGGCCTGGTAGGGGAGGCAGTCTACCTACGAGCCTTTCGTGTCTCCGGACACGGGCGCTCGCGGCTGGCCGTGATACCGTTGCATCAACGACAAACCATCACAGAAGGAGAATCGTATGATCGAGAAAGCGACTTTCGGGGCGGGCTGTTTCTGGGGGGTAGAGGCGGAGTTCCGCAAGGTGGACGGCGTGACCGACGTCGCCGTCGGGTACTCCGGCGGAACTACAAAGGACCCGACCTACAAGGACGTCTGCTCGGGCGCGACCGGGCATGCCGAGGTGGTCGAGGTCGAGTACGATCCATCGAAGGTCTCCTACGAGGAGCTGTTGGAGGTCTTCTGGAACAACCACGACCCCACGACTCCCAACCGGCAGGGCTGGGACATCGGCACCCAGTACCGTTCGGCGATCTTCTACCACTCCCCGGAGCAGGAGGCCGCTGCCCGCGCCTCGAAAGACAAGATTCAAGAGCGGTTCAAGAAGCCCATCGTCACCGAGATAACCCTCGCCTCCGAGTTCTACCGGGCCGAGGAGTACCACCAGCGCTACTTCGAGAAGAACAGGCTCGCCCGCTTCTTCTCCATGTAATACCCGAGGGCCAGAGGCTCATCCGGATATATCCCTCGCATCGCGAGGGATATATCCAGGGTTGATGACAGTCGTTAGCAATTTTATGCTCTCGATCCTGAAACCGGGGCATGCTTATGCTAATGTATTGACCCTGATCCTGAATCGCAGCAGATTATGCAATTTGGGGAGCGAATCCGAAAGGTAAAGGAGCCTACGTGCGTATCGTGGTAACCGGGTCGCTGGCCTACGACTACATCATGAACTTTCCCGGAGATTTCAAGGAGCACATCCTTGAGGAGAAGGTCCACACGCTGACGGTCAGCTTTCTGGTCGACTCGATGCAGCGGATGCGCGGGGGGGTAGCGGGGAACGTCGCGTACTCGCTGTCGCTGCTCGGCGAGCGCCCGCTGGTGGTCGGGAGCGTGGGGCAGGACTTCGGCGAGTACCGGGAGTGGATGGAGCGCCAGGGGATAGACGCCTCCGGCATCGTCGAGGTCGAGGACGAGTACACGGCCTCGTGCTTTATCAACACCGACAGCGAGAACAACCAGATTGTGACGTTCTACGCGGGCGCCATGGGCCGCTCCGTGGAGATCTCGCTGGAGGGGATGGGCCTGGGCGCCGACGACTTCGTGGTGATCTCGCCGACCGACCCGGAGGCTATGGCGCGCTACGCCGACGAGTGCCGCTCTTTGGGCGTTCCGTTCCTCTTCGACCCCGGCAAGCAGACGCCCCGGTTGAGCGGGGATCAGATACTCGCCGGGCTCACCGGGGCCGCCGTGCTCATCAGCAACGAGTACGAGTTCGACATGATGGCCCGCAAGACGGGCAAGAGCCAGGATGAGCTCATCTCCTCCGCGAAGCTCGCGGTTATCACGCGCGGCGAGAATGGCTCGACGATCTACGAGAACGGGGGAGAGGAGTTGGACATACCCGCAGCCCCGATCTTGGAGGTGGTAGACCCGACCGGCGCAGGGGATGCTTATCTCGCCGGGCTCGTCTTCGGGATCGCGCGCGGCTTCCCTCTAGAAGTCACCGGGCGCATGGCGGCGCTGGCGGGAGCCTACGCAGTTGAGCAGGGTGGCCCACAGGAGCACCGCTACACGCAGGCGGACTTCGCCGAACGTTATGTAAACGCCTTCGGGCCCTCCCCGGAGGTAGAGGCGTTTGCCGGATCCGTGACGCGGTAGACAGAAGGTCAAGACGTACGAGCCAGATAGAAGGAGGATGTCGCTTAGATGATAAAGAGCTACGACATAAAGGACATTAACCTGGCCGATGAAGGCCGGGACAGGATCGTGTGGGCCGAGAAGGAGATGCCGGTACTACGCTTGATCCGTGAACGCTTCGAGAAGGAGCGCCCGCTCGACGGGGTACGCATCTCGGCCTGTCTGCACGTCACCTCCGAGACGGCGAACCTCGCCCGCACGCTCGCGGCCGGCGGGGCGGACGTGGTGGTGTGCGCCTCTAATCCCCTCTCGACGAACGACGCCGTCGCGGCCTCGCTCGTAGCGCACGAGAACATCCCCGTCTACGCCATCAAGGGCGAGGACAACGACACCTACTACAGTCATCTCGCCGCCGCGCTGGATCACACGCCGCACATCACGATGGACGACGGCGCCGACCTGGTTACCGGCGTGCTCAAGCAGCGGTCCGACCTGATCCCGCAGATGCTCGGTAGCACTGAGGAGACTACCACCGGCGTCATCCGCCTCAAGGCGATGGCCAACGAGGGCGTGCTCTCCTTCCCGGTCATAGCGGTCAACGACTCCGATACCAAGCACCTCTTCGACAACCGCTACGGCACGGGCCAGAGCACTATTGACGGCCTGATCCGGGCTACAAACGTCCTCCTGGCGGGTAAGACGTTCACGGTGGGCGGTTATGGCCACTGCTCACGCGGCATCGCCGAGCGCGCCGCCGGCCTCGGCGCGAACGTCATCGTCACGGAGATCGATCCGATCAAGGCGCTAGAGGCCGCGATGGACGGCTACCGCGTGATGCCGATGGTCGAGGCCGCGGCTATCTCCGACTTCATCGTCACGGCGACCGGCAACCGGGACGTCATAGACGGCGAGGACTTCGCCGCGATGAAGGACGGCTGCATCGTCGCCAACTCGGGCCACTTCAACATCGAGATCGACATCCCGGCGCTAGAGGAGATGAGCGTCGAGAAGCGCCAGCCGCGCGCCTACGTCGACCAGTACTTCCTCAAAGATGGGCGTGAGATCAACGTGCTCGGTGAGGGCCGTCTCATCAACCTCGCCGCCGCCGAGGGCCACCCGAGCGCCGTCATGGACATGTCCTTCGCCAACCAGGCTCTCGCCTCCGAGTACCTGGTACATCACAAGGGCGAACTCGCCCACGAGGTTCACGGCCTCCCCAAGAACGTCGACCGTGAGATCGCCAACCTCAAGCTCGCCGCCATGGGCATCAACATGGACGAGCTCACCCCCGAGCAGGCCGAGTACCTCGCCTCTTGGGAGGTCGGCACCTGAACAACGCACAGTAACAGCATCGTCTAGATAGTTAGGAGCTGCGGGGTGACGGGCACACATACTCTCACTCCCGCAGCTTTCCTTGCAGAGGTGAATTTTGTTCT
>JADDPM010000271.1 GCA_016781885.1 Rubrobacter sp. | reverse complement strand
GATGTCCAGCGGGTGCTCCAGGAGCTCGAAGAGCGCGTCCTGCCTGTCCTGCGTCGCCGAGCAGATGGTGTCGAAGAGCTCGAAGTGCTCCTCGAGGTGCTCCTCGCCGTAGCGCTCGACCATCGCCTTCCTGAGCTCCTCGCCGACGGCCATCGTCTCGCTCATGAGCATCGTGGTCTGGTTGGCGACGCCCACCCTCTGGAGGTCCGTCTCAGGGTCGAAGCCCGGGCTCATACCGTGGCCGAGGTTCTCTCTGAGCTCGTCGCTGCCTATGCGGCCAAGGATGAAGTCAACGACGTGGCCGGTCTCCTCGAGGTTGCGCACGATCAGGTACTTGCCGCTGCCGTCCTCTCTTGTGGTCTGCGAGGCTGTGGCCTTCGTCTCCTCGTGGTAGTACTTGCCGTGGATAATGCTCGTGAAGCCGCGCTGGGCGTAGCGCGTAACGCGCTTCCACACAGAGAGGACCGACCCGCAGGTCGTGTCCACAACGATGCACTCTCTATCCCTGAGCTTGCGGATCCAATCTACGGGGGCGCCGAAGGCCGGGAGCAGCACCACGTCCTCTGGGCCAAGAGAGTCGAACATCTCGTCGGGGCGGCCGTCGAAGCCCTGGGAGAGGAACTCTATGCCCATCTCGCGCAGGCGGTCGTTCATGGAGGCGTTGTGGATCATGTCCCCCGTTATGTAGATGCGCCGCTCCGGGAACTTCTCCCTGGTCTGGAAGGCGTAGTCGACGGCCCGGTCCACCCCGTAGCAGAACCCGAACTCGTCGGCGAGGCGCAGGACGAGGCCGTCCAACTCGAGGACGTTGCCGTTCTCGCGGACCCTGTCCACCACCTCAGAGCGGTAGTCCCGATCCAGGAGGTGCTGCACGTCGTCCCGCATCTTGAAGCCCCTGCGGAAGTATTTCTGATCCGTCACGCTCACCTCTTTTTAGCTGTCAGCCATTGGCTATCAGCTATCAGCTTCTCGTTCAAAGTCTCCGAGCTCCATTTTAGCAGGCGGTGTCCAAAGCTCCGTTGAAAGGTCACGCGCAGGAACCTCCGCGCGACGAGCAAGCAGGTTCCTGCGCCATGCTGAGCGCTGATGGCTGACGGCTTTTCCCGCGGCGTCGGATACGACACAAGAGATCCTTGCGGGTGTAGAATATGTCGCCATGACCACCATTATGCTCGCCGACGACGATCCCGTAGCGCTGGATAGTGCCGCGCAGGCCCTCACGGAGGCAGGGTTCAGGGTGGTGCGGGTCGAGGACGGCCAGCAGGCCCTGCAGGAGGTCCTCAGCCGCAAGGTTGGCCTGATCGTGATGGACGTCTCGATGCCCCAGGTGAACGGCGTCGAGGCGTGCCACTGCCTCAAGGCGATGCCGAAGACCTCGAAGATACCGGTGATCCTCACGGCCAACAAGAAGGACCCGGCCGCGAGGACGCTGGCGGAGCGCACGCACGGCTCGGTCCGCATCCTGCGCAAGCCCTTCACCCCACAGGAGCTGGTCTCGGTGGCGAAGCAGCTCGTAAAGCCCAAGTCCCTCCTTCTCTAGCAGAAGCGGCGAGATAGTCGATCTGCGATGGTGCATCACCTGCCGGTTTGACCTACCATTGCTTTGTCCGCCATCTCGCAGGATCGGAGGGTCTAGAGCGGTGAAGGCCATCATCGTGGGCGGGGGCATCGGGGGGCTCACGGCGGCCGTCGCGCTCGGACGCGCG
>JADDPM010000270.1:607-1513 GCA_016781885.1 Rubrobacter sp. | reverse complement strand
TCCACCTGATCCTGCAGGCTGTACCAGGTGAAGCCGATCACCGGCACCCCCTCCTCACGCAGGTGCAGCACGTTCAGGAACTCCTTCCATAGCCACCGAGGCCCGAACTCGGAGCCACGCTCTATGTTGTTCGTCTCGGTGTGCATCACGGGTCGCCGGTACCGCTCGTAGTACTGCCGGGTGATCTCCATCCAGCCAAAGACCTCTCCAGCCGGCTGGATTCCCCCCCCGTGCGTCACCATCTGCTCGTTGCGCTCGTAGTAGTCGTTGCCCATCACAATGCGCCCTGACAGATCCTGCTCCATGAACCAGTCATACTCACCGTCGCTCATACCCTGCTCGCGCAGGTAACCGCGCATCCCCTCGCTTACCGGGTGTCCGAAGAGCAGGTCGAAGGAGAGGAAGCGGCGCTCGTTCTCGAAGTCGGCCTTACGCCTGCCTTCGTCGTCGCGGCACGCCGTATGGAAGTACTCCGCGCTCTCGCTCTGGATCACGATAGCGTCTGGCCGCACCTCCAGGATCGCCCGTGTGGCGAGCAAGTTCGCCCGGCACATGTGCTTGAGCGCGGTTACGAAACCCCGTTCGCTCCGCAGCCGCTCGTTCCACACGCCGTTGAGCGCACTCAGCTTCGCGCACACGAAGATCTCGTTGACGGGTGTGTAGAGCCGCACCCAGGGATAGCGCTCGGCAAAGGCGCGGGCGTACTGTGCGAACAGCTCCGGCCACTGTGGGTTCTGGAAGTCCCCCACCCAGTCTGGCACGCCGAAATGACACAGGTCGGCGATAGGCTCTATATCCAGCCTGCGCATCTCCTCAAACGCGTCGTCTGAGAAGCTCCAGTCATACCTATCCGGTCCCAGGTGCATCTTGTAGTAGGGAGGCCCATAGCGGAGGTACCGGACGCCG
>JADDPM010000270.1:0-570 GCA_016781885.1 Rubrobacter sp. | reverse complement strand
TGTAGTGAAACGTTGTCTCCAGCTCATCGATGCGCCTGGACTCGCCGTCTCTACCCGCTATCGTGGGGTAGCTGCACTCGATGCCGGTCGCGAACATGAAACCCTGACCACGCAGCTCACCCTCCAAAGCAGTGATCGCGCTCATCCTCGCCTCTCCCCTTGCGTAAAGGCATCGAAGGTCAGGCCGAGGCCGAGGCCGTACGCGACGTGGAACCCGACGACCATCAGCACCTGCCGTACCCCCTGCTTCTGCGGGGGCGGCATGATATGCATCGCGGGTACTAGAGTTGCTGGGCCGATCAGCCAGACGATCAGCCCGTACAGCAGGCCGTGCCGCGCGGGCGGGAGGCGCAAGCTCGATTGTACCAGCCCGTATACGGCTCCCCAGAAGCTCCCATAGAGGAAGTGCATAGCCATCCCCGCCGTCCGTCGGGCGCCGCCCGACAAGGAAGTTCCGAACAGGCCTGTTGCGACCTTCTGCACGAAGATCTCGGTGGACTGGTCGAGGAAGGGCGCCTGCACCTCCCCACCTGCAAGCGCTTGCCCCGCGCCGATACCTGTCTCGCTTCC
>JADDPM010000269.1 GCA_016781885.1 Rubrobacter sp. | reverse complement strand
TCGACCCGGCGCTCATCCTTGCCACGGGCAGTCTCCCAGATGCGCAGGACGGCGATGGCGTGGATCGGGGGCTGGCAAAGGCCACTGGTGTGCGGAGCCGAGGGGGCGTCCGAGGAGAGCGTGGACGAACTCCATCGCTCGGCGTCGGGGAAGTAGCTCTTGGGAGGGGCCTCCGGGTTGAAGATGATGTGCGGCAGCTTCCCGTTTTCCCACTGGCCGGCGAAGAGGGTCTCGAGCTCCCGCGCTGCGCGGCGGTTGTCCATGTGCGCCAGACCCAGCGCGATGAATGCGCTGTCCCAGCTCCACTGGTGCGGGTACAGAGAGGGGGCGGGCTTGGTCCAGGTCTTCAGGTCGTTGCGGCGGAGCACTCCGGCCGCGAGCGGGCTCACCTCGACGGGTTTTTCGTGGGCCGGTAGGGGCTTCACTCCCTCCGGCTCCAGGTCTTCTCTCACGTTTTACAGTCTTTTCGCTTGCGTTGCGATCCTAGTCTAAAAAGGATCGGACCGGCCTTCAACCTCTATAGCCGGAAAATCCCGGAGCTTCCGCTAATCCCCTGGTTCTCCAGCCTCCCTCGACAGCTCCTCGTAGTACGAGGAGAGGGAATCGAGGAAGCCGTCGTAGGCGTCCAGCGAGCCTCGGGAGAGCTTCAGCAGCGACTCCCGGTGCCTCCGGGTCTGCTCCGCCATGGTCTCGAGAGCGCGGCGGTTGAGGTCGGACTGTATCTCGGCCTGTGCCTTGAGCAGCTCCGTATTGCTCTGAAAAACGCTCCGCGCGAGACGAAAGTTGGCCTCCTGCATCGAGGCCGCACCCTCCGCGGCAGTCTCGTAGGAGTCATAAACCACCCCGGCCAGCCTCTCGAATGCCTCCTTGATCCTGTCGGCGTCTCTCGTATCCATTGTCCTCCTTCCCCATGCTTCCGCCCAATCCTACCATCTTTCCACGCAGATTGAACCGGGCGCTGAGATTGTAAGGTTGTAAGATACAGCCATAGGGTTTGTGGGAGTGAGGGAGAGAGGGCAAACATGAGCGGTATTCACGACCTCGGAGGCTCGCCCGGCGCCGGTCCGATAGACAAGAGCCAGCACGAGCTAGAGGACTGGGAACGCCTCGCCGACGCGGTGAACTACGTCCTCAACGCGAAGGGCCACAAGACCACCGACGAGATGCGCCGGGCCATCGAGAGTCTCGAAGGATACAGGGAGATGGGCTACTACGAGCGGTGGGCCGCGGCGGCAGAGCTGCTAGTCGTCGAGAAAGGGCTCCTCGCGCAAGAGGAGATAGACCAGCGGGCCGCGGCGCTGGAGAGGCGCTGGGAGGCACGGTGATCCGGCCCGAAAGAGGGACGAGGTTCGGACCTGGGGACGCCGTGCGGGTACTGGATATGGAGAAGAGGGAACACCACCGCACCCCCGCCTACGTCAAGGGCAAACGGGGGCGCGTCTCGCGCGTGCTCGGCGGGTTCCCCAACCCGGAATCGCTGGCCTACGGGGGGAGCGGCCTCCCAAAGAAGGCGCTCTACAAGGTCTGCTTCCGCCAGACCGACCTCTGGGAGGATTACAGGGGCTCGGCTAACGACGTGCTCCACGTGGACATCTACGAGCACTGGCTCAAGAACGACGGTAAGGAGGAAGGTTAGTATGGGCGAGAACGGACGCGACGGGCATCCACACGAGGAGCCGCGGCACGAGAGCAGCCCGTGGGCGGCGCGTATCCGGGCCGTCGAGGAGCTGCT
>JADDPM010000129.1 GCA_016781885.1 Rubrobacter sp. | reverse complement strand
CCAACTGAGCTACGTCCGCGTAGGGAATGATTTTACCATGCAGAGCATAGCGCTTCTTCTGCCGTGAGCCCACCGGAGTACAGGTTCTGTCCCCGCTGCGGCGGACGGCTCGGGCTTCGTATCGTCAAGGAAGGCGAGCCGGAGCGACTGGTGTGTGAGGAATGCGGCTTCGTCTTCTACCAGGGACCGAAGCTGGTGGCCGCCGTGATCTTCGAGCTCGACGGCGGTATCTTGCTGACCCAACGCGCCATAGAGCCGGGTTACGGTAAGTGGACCTTTCCGGGCGGGTTCGTGGAACGCTGGGAGAGGGCCGAGGCTGCCGCCGAGCGCGAGGCGCGTGAAGAGGCGGGGATGGAGATCGAGGCGGGCGACATCGTCGGGCTGTACTCCTATGAGGACCAGGTACCGGTTATCGCGGTCTTCGCGGGACGGGTTACGGGGGGAAAGATGCAGCCCCTTGACGAGACGATGGCCGTGAAGGTCTTTCCTCGAAACGAGCTACCGTGGAGCGAGATGGCCTTCCCGAGCACCGAAGAGGCGCTCAAGGACTACCTGCGCAGGTTCTAGCGCGCGGCGTCGGCGGAGAGTGTGCTCTCAACCGCCGTGATGATCTGTGCTTCGTCCGCCAGTCGCCCGACGCCGGGCTCCTCTTCTGAGGATGCCATGGCTCCTTCTGCCGGGCCGACGAAGGAGTGACCCCAGCTCTTCAGAGTCTCGGCGCTACGCTTTGTAGCGGGATTGCTCCACATCTCGGGGTTCATCGCCGGCGCCCAGAGGACGCGCCTAGCGCCGGCGAGAACGGTGGCGGAGAGGAGATCGTCGCCGAGACCGACGGCTACCCGGGCCATCGCATCGGCGGTCGCGGGGGCGACGAGGACGAGGTCGGACCAGCGCGCCAGAGAGACGTGCTCCACCCGGCCCGATTCATCCCACCACGTCTTCTCTGTGTGGATGCGGCTCCCGGTGGCGATGGCCAGAGTCTCTTCGGGGATGAAGCGGAAGGCGGCTTCTGTTGCTATGGTCTTCACCTCATAACCAGCTTCGCGGAGGCGACGGATCACACCCGGCACCTTGTACGCAGCGATGCCGCCCGTCACCCCTACGAGTATCTTCTTGGCATCCTCCACCCTGCAGACCTCCATTTGAGAGAATTAGCAGGTTCGATTCTACGCACGTCCGGATGGCGCCGCAGCCGAAACACCGGTAAGTTTGGCTTCTCCAGGCATCAGGGTAAGCACTAATGCGTCGGTCGAAACGAAGCTTGCGTGGTGGCCCGGGTGCGACCGGCCCGGCGCAGCGCACAAGGAGACTCTCGTGAACTTTAATCCCGATGATGCTCAACAGTATCTCGAAGGCGTCGAGTACCCGGCCAGCAAGGAGGATCTGATCTCTACCGCTGAAGATAACGGCGCTCCCGAGACCCTGGTCGGGATGATCGGAAGCCTTCCCCGCCCCGAGTTTTCTGGACCCGAGGAGGTTATGTCGGAGCTGCGGGCCTTTCCCGGCTCGGACTAGCATCATCCGCCGGGCGGAAAAGAGCTCCTGCTCATGCCGCTAATATATAGGGAATGACGTCGCCGCTGAAAGGTAAGGTAGCTCTCGTTACTGGCGCTTCGAACGGCATAGGCGAGGCTACGGCGCGGGCGCTCGCGGCAAGGGGCGCCGCGGTCGTGCTCGCCGCACGGAGTGAAGAGAGGCTGGGGTTCCTCGTGCGTGAGATCTCCGCCGCCGGGGGACGGGCACTCGCCGTGAAGACCGACGTGGCAGATAAGGATTCGGCGAGGGATGCGGTCGAGCGAACGGTGAGGCAGTTCGGCGCCCTGGACGTATTGGTGAACAACGCGGGGCTTGGGCTCTCGGGGCGCGTCGCGGAGCTACGGCCGGATGATCTGCGCTACGTCTTTGACGTAAATCTGCTGGGGCCGTTGAACTGCGTGCAGGCGGCTCTGCCCTACATGAGGCGGGACGGACGCATAATCAACGTCTCCTCGGTAGTGGGGAGGCGAGCGATCCCAAAGGTCGGCGGCTACTGCGCGACCAAGTTCGCGCTGAACGCCCTCTCTGACGCCCTGCGAGTCGAGGTCGCCAACCGGGGCATTACGGTCACCAGCGTGTATCCGGGGACCACCCGGACCGCTTTCCGGGAGAACTCGCGCCGCACGAAGGACGAGAAGCGCGGCTGGCGGCCCGGGGGCGTAACGCCCGAGAAGGTGGCCGAGAAGATATCAGACGTCGCCGAGAGAGGAGGCCGGGACGTCTACGTGACCCTCCCGGATCGTCTTTTCATCGCGGGCACGACCCTGGCGCCGGGCCTGTTCGACCGCGTACTGCGTCACTGGGCGAAGGACTGACTACTACGTGGGCTTCGAAGAGAGCGCGCTCACAAGACTCAGACGCTACCGGGAAGAGACCGACCGCTCACTGGAGGTGCAGCGCGGGATAGGGGAGACCACCCGCCGCTTCTCCAAGCGGCTCTTCGCGGGGTTGGAGTACTCGGCGGCGCTCGGGCGGAAGGCCGGTTTCGGGATGGAGGCCGAGCGGGCCAAGAGCGTCCTCATCCTGCGGTTGGAGGTCGCCCCTGGCATGGGGACGCGACTTACGTTCGGCCTCGCGAGCGGCGTTGCGGCCGAGACGGATGAGGATCTGATGCATGAGGACCTCAGCCGCTACAGTCTCGACCCCTCGGGCTACTCGGGCCGCATCCTTGGCTGGTCGGAGGAGGCGGGGGAGGAACCCTGCCAGACCTTCGCCATCTACGGAGACGGAGTATGGAAGACAAAGGGACTCTTCGTGGCGAAGGCTCGTGGGCGGGTGGACGACGCAGACGAGATCCTCAATGGCTTCTGCCTGCGCATCGTCGGCCGTCTCGTGGACCTCGCCGCAATGACCGGAGGTGTGGGGCGTAGATGGGGGACGGAACCCTACACTCTACCGGATCTCAGATCAGGGGGAGAGCATCCCACTGAACTGCGCCGGCCCGGGTAGGAATGCTTCAGGAAGCATCATCGCACCACTACTGGATGTGCTCTTCTTCGGGCTTGAGGGTGCGGTTCGGGTAGGGGAAGCCTTCGGTGGTGACGAGATCTACCTTTGGGTGGCCGACTGGGTCGGTCTCACTGTCCGTGCGAGAAGCATGTGTACCGGTAGTGCCTTGCATCACCGGATAACTCGTCGATCATCGCGGCGCTAGCCGTCGAATCTCTCGATGGACCTGACCTCGTAGCCCGGCAAGATGCCGTTACCCGTGGCCTTTTTGGTGGGCACGAGCAGGTTGTGATGTACCAGAGCTTCTAGCGCCGCTGCTATCTCTTCCTCGGTGCAATTCTTGAGGGTGTTTCGGAGGTCTTTACGATTGATCTGACGGTGCCCGAGGAAGGAGCAGAGGCCAGCGTAGAGGACCTTTGGGGCGGGGGAGAGAGGGAGTGACCAGACCGCGGGCTCGTACCAGAGATCGCCGACGCCCACGGCGTTCTCCGGGCGCGGGCCGCGGGCGTCCGAGAGGAGCGTGACTTCGGGGAGCATGGTAGCCTGACGCTCCTTCTTCATCACAGCACGGTGCGGACCGTCTCGCCGACGGCGGGGGTATGAATCTTGTAGTTCGGTCCGAGGCGATAGGCGAAATCACTAATGCGCCGCCTGGAGCCGTGAATAAGGATGATCTGTCGCGGCGTCAGCTTCTCCGTTATGTTCACGAGCTCATCCTGGGTGCAGTGCGCCGCGAACTGAACCTTCTCGACCAGCCAGCCTTCCTCCTCGCCTGGAGCCCTGGAGGCGCCGTAGGAGGCCGAGGCGTTGGACGGCAGGATCACGGCGTTCGTCGGGTCGTCCTGTAGGCGTCTGCGGTAGAAGGCCGAGGCTCCCCCCTGCATCGTCACCGGCGAGGCGATAATGGCGCACGGGTTCGTGAGTATTCGCTCGCGGGCATTATCGTCGTTGGCGACCGCGCGGATGTTCTCGCCGAAGAAGAGCTCCCTCGGGTCCGTGTGCTGGAGGTACGGCTTCATGTACCCGAGTTGCTCTGCGTAGAGGCGTTCCGAGGTCGTGACCACCGAACCGTCCACGTAGACGAAGACGTTCTTGTCCAGGCCGTACTCCTTGCCGTAGTGCTTGAGGCCGAGGATGATCTCCTGTGCCTGGCCGAGGGCATATGTGGGTATGAGAACTATGCCCTCGCGCTCGACGGTGGTCTCGTTGATAACCCGGATCATGGTGCGCACCGACTCGCTGAAGGGCTGAGGCTTCTGATCGGCGAGCGTGGCTTCCATAATGAGCAGGTCTATATCCTTTACGTCGGGCAGCTGCGCGGACGGGATGGAGAAGTGGTCCTCCAGAGAGATGTCCCCGGTGTGGAACACGGTGGCGGAGCCTGTCTCGAAGAGGACGCTCGCCGCCCCCAGGATGTGCCCGCTCTCGGTAAGCGTGATCCTGGCGTCCCCGGCCTTTACAGGCTTGCCGAACGGCACGGGACACAGACGCTTCTTTACCTCTTGCAAGGTCGCCCCGCCCGGCAGGCCCCCGCCCATCGCCGCATGGTCGTTCAGTGCCGAGGCGATGAGCCTGGCGGAGGGCGGCGTGCAGTAGATGGGTACGTCCGGCTGGTCCCTCACCAGGAGCGGCAGCGCCCCGCAATGGTCGAGGTGGGCGTGCGTGATAACCGCCGCGTCGAGCCCCTTTACCGAGCGAAAGTTCGGCGCGAGGGAGCCCCTGCCGTCAGGCCTTATGCCAGCGTCTACCAGCACCCGCGTCCCCCCGAAGTCCAGGAGGTGGCTGCTTCCGCCAACCTCGCCTGCCCCGCCTAAAGCGCGGAACGAGAGCGTGGGCCGGGGTCTCGCATAAGCTAAGGGAAGCTCGCGCTTCTCGCGCGGAGTTTTGCCGCCGTTCGAGACGTCCGGCGCCTCCGCCGTGGCGCTGGCGGCGGCCTGAGAGGGTTCTGAGTCTTCTTTCTCCTCGGATGGGCGGGTGTTGGAGGAGCGTCCGGGGGAACGGGGCTCGCGCAGGTCAGCGTGCGCGCGGAGCACGCTGCCCATGAACTCCATAAGTTGGGCGGTGCGGGTCGTGGCGTCTAGAGAGTTGGGAAGGCTGCTCACCTCGTTCTTCACCGCGCGAACGAGGAGCTCACCGAAGCCTTTATCTGTAAAGCGGGCATGTTTGAGCGCGTCACGGATCTTGTCGCGCTCGGCGACGACGCGCCCCAACTCCTCGTGCATCTCCTCCAGACGCTCGGCGGCGGAAGAGTAAGCCTTCCGCTCGCCTTCGAGGGTGCGTTCGAGATGACGTGCTCTCTGCTCCAACTCCGCGACCTTCTCGCTCATCTGGCTCCGCAGGTCGAGGGCAGCCGTCGCCCTCTCCTCTGCCTTTCTGGCGCCCACGGTGGCGTTCTCGTTCTCGCCGCGCAGGACCTCGACCTCGCGCCCTAGAGACGCGGCCCGCTCGTTGGCGGTCCTTGAGGTAAAGGAGAGTCGCTCGTTCTCACGTTTGAGGCGCTCTAGCTGCGCCTCGAGGTCCGCAACGCGGGCGTCTTCGGTGGCCTTCTTCGTGGCCTGCTGATTATCCTCTTGCCATGCGGAGATCAGGGCCTCCACCACCTCCTCTTCGGGGTCTTCCTGATCGCACAGGGCCGCGAGGAGGAGCCCCTCGGTGGTGTGGGTTGTGGCGAACTCCTCAACGTTGTCGCGGGTCAACTCTTTGAGGGCCTCGAAGGTCTCCGGTGGAATCTGCTCGGCGACGGCGGTGCGGAAGGCGCCCCAGGCGGTGACGTCGTTGAGGATTCTGCGGGAGAGACCCTTTTGGATAGCGGTGCTGCCGCCGGACTTGCGGGTCAGGGCGTCGGCCTGGATTCCCCTGGGTA
>JADDPM010000002.1:33018-34198 GCA_016781885.1 Rubrobacter sp. | reverse complement strand
TCTCGGAAATCCAGCTTCCGGTGCTCAAAGGAGCCTGAGGCTCTCATAGTGTCTGTCCTTGGGTACCCTAAATGCATGGAGAGTCACCTATAAAAAGAACGGGAGCTATGAGTCAGTTAGCGAGATGGTCACTGGTGCCGATCGGAGTGGTGATCGGAGTAATGGTAGAGTACGTCTTGGTCGTAGTAGCCGCTGGGAACTGCTTCAATGCCCCTTAGCTTACATAGCCGCTGCTTGCGCCAATCTAGAGGTAGTGGGGCTGCTCAGTGCCGCTACCCCCCGAACGACCGCTTCCCCAAAGAACCCCTCGCCCCGCTCGGTCGCCAGCTGGCGGATACACGTCTCTCGGAGGCACGGGGAGGTGCTGGCGGAGGCAAAAAACCCGTGGTTGCAACCGGCGGATTAGAAGTCCGCGTTGGTACATTCGCTAATGTTCACCGGGGGTCACTAATACTGATAAATGAGCCAAACCCAGGCTATGATCTGTCGCCTATGTTCGCTGGTGTTCACCTGGGTTGTCGTCAGAACTGTCGTCAACTTCCATCGATCGCCCGGCTTACGGTCACTGACGTACCCTCCGAGCTTAGGGTCTTAGGACCTTGGTCTCTCTGTTGCGCCGGCCTCCGACAGCGCGTAGGCGACCGCCTCTTCCAGCGTCATCGCCCTTCCCTCCGCCCATGCCTTCTCGAAAGTCCCCGGGTCGAGGATCTCGCGGGTGCTCGCCAGATCGCGCTCGTTCCTTCGCAAGACCGACCATGAGACTCCCGCACCCGTCTTTTCGCTCAGGGCATCTGCGACGCCGAAGAGGCGTGCCGCCCGCTCCGCCCGGCCCTCTCTGGCCGCCATGTCGGCCAGTCCGGTCGCGCAAAAGACGACATTGTAATCGTCGCGTAGCATGCCCGCGATCTCGATGCTCTCCCGCAGCAACTCTCCGGTCCGCGCGTCGTCACCGTCGAGGCGCGTCGAGATCGCTTGCGTTCCCAGGCACGTGGCTAGCATGGCCCAGTTCCCGGCCTCGCGCGAGAGGGCTTCGCTTTCGCCAATCAGCCTCGTCGCCTCTTCACCGTCGCGACGCGCGAGCGCCGGGTTGGCAAGGCCGTACAACCCGGAGGAGACGCTCTGCGGGTCTCCCCGCTGGCGGAACAGCACCGGCGCTTCGGGCAGCGACACTTCCGCGGTG
>JADDPM010000002.1:0-32861 GCA_016781885.1 Rubrobacter sp. | reverse complement strand
TGTCTCGCTCGAGCAGCCACGCCATCGCCGCCCTCACGTTGTCGTGCTCGCGGGCGAGATCGTCCAGCCACTCCGCCTGGCGCGGTCCCTGTAGCTCCGCACGCCTGCTCCGCGAGCGCTAGGTAGTACTCGGCGTGCCGCATGCCGACCCGCTCGCCCTCCCCGCTTCCCTCCAGCTTTTCCAGCGCGTATTGCCTGACCGGCTCGAGCGTCCCGTAGCGCGCCTCGCCGCCCTCCTTAGGCGACTGCACTACGACCAGCGACTGCTCCACCAGGGCACCCAATAGACCCAGCACATCCTCTGGCTCCTCGCTCGCCCCGACCGTCTCGGCCGGCTTCCAGCGTGAAGCCTCCCGCGAATACTGACAGACAACGGAAAAGCCTGCGCTCCGGCTCTGAGAGCAGCTCGTGACTCCAGTCCAGTGTGACGTGCATGGTCCTCTGGTGCTCGGGTAGGTCGCGAGCCCACGCCATAGAAAGCGCCTGGTCGAGCCTGGAGAGGAGGGCTTGGGGCTCAAGGAGGCTCACCTTCGCCGCGGCCAGCTCCAGAGCCAAGGGCAGTCCGGCTAGCCGCCAGCAGATCGCCGCCACCGAAGAGGCGTTCTCAGTAGTGAGCGAAAAGAAAGGAGAGGCTGCCCGGGTGCGCTCCACAAAAAGCCGCCCCGAGGGGGTTGTTAGGATCTCCTCCTCTGTTGGATTCTGGGTTGAGGAGGGCAGCGTCAGGGGTAAGACGGGGTATTCCTGCTCGCCCCTCACGCGCAAGGGCGCTCGGCTGGACAAGGACGCGAGCTACGGCATCACGTGGTCGGGGAGGCACGACTGGAAGGTCCTCGGGCGCAAGAGGCGGCCTGACGGTACCTACCGCGACGTCCGCGAGCACACCGAGAAACCCCGCGAGGAGTGGATAGCCCTCCCCGTCCCCGACTCGGGCGTCCTGAGGGAGGTGGCGGAGAGGGCTAGGCGCAACGTTGGGCTCAGGCTCCTCGCACCGAAGGCGGGGCGGCGCGTCTGAGAGCTTTCGGGGGGTTCGCGGCGTGTGCCGAGTGCGGTCGCGGCCTCTCCGGGCACACGGTGGCGCCGAAGGGGCGCAAGCGAGGGCCGTACCACTACTACCTCTGTATGATGAAGGTCGAGGAGAAGGGGAGGTCGGGCTGCCCGAACCGCAACCACCGCGCCGAGCCCTTGGAGGAGCGCGGGCGTGAGTTCGCCGTGCGCCTCATTAAGGACCCCAACGTCCTCCGGGAGCAGGTGGAGCAGCAGGTGAGGGCTGAGCGGGAGTCTAAACCCTGGCTCCGCAACGCGAGGGAGAGGACGAGCGCACGCGAGCGCCTCGCAAAACTTGAGCTCGTTGCGGACAACTTCCGCGACCATCAGGCGGAGGGCTTGATCTCAATGACTAAGCTCCGCGAGAAGCTCGACGCGCTGGCGGAGGAGCGCGAGAACCTGGAGGCGCGGCTCGCGGTACTCGCGGATGGGGAGGCCCGCCTCCGGGAGCTTGAGGAGTTGCCGGAGTTGGTCGAGGAGTATCTGCGCGACCTGCCGTAGTTCGTGGGGCCGGAGGTCCGGGTACGCGAGTACGAGACCGTACCCGACGAGCGGACGCCCGACAACCCGTTCGGCATCTATATGCTCACCCGATAGAATAAGGTACCTCACCGACGAGGAACTGGCCGACAAGCGCCTCGCCGCCGAGGCCGCCCGGGGCGGGAGGTTCCGGGAACTCTACGTGAGGCTTGGCCTGCGGGCTGCGGTCCGCGCGGACGGCACCGTGGAGATTACGATAGGGGCCACAAACACGAAGGGAGTTATGCATTGGGACAAATCAAGCTCACCATCCACCATCTCTACGCGGACATGATGAACCTCTACGGCGACCGCGGGAACGTCATCGCCATAAAGAAGCGCGCCGAGTGGCGCGGTATCGCGGTCGAAGTCGTGGACGTGGGGATCGGCGAGCCTATAAGTCCTACCTCCTCCGCGGACCTCTTCCTCTTCGGCGGGGGGCAGGACCGAGAGCAGACGCTCCTCGTCGAGGACCTCTCCGGTACGAAGGGCGCGGACCTCCGGGCTATCGTCGAGGACGGGGGCGTGATCCTCGGCGTCTGCGGGGGCTACCAACTCATGGGCCACTACTACGAGACGCCGGAGGGGCAGAAGCTACCCGGCATCGGCGTCTTCGACATGTACACGAGGCCGCGTAGAGGAGACGAGGTGCGTCTGATCGGAAACGTCCTCGCCCGTGTCCGCGACCCGGAGGAAGATCGCGTAGTCCGCGAGGTCGCCGGCTTCGAGAACCACGGCGGTCGCACCGAGCTGGCCGAGGACGCGGAGCCCTTCGCGGACGTGATAGTAGGTTACGGCAATAACGGCCGCGACGGCACCGAGGGTGCGCGCCGCCTCAACGCCTACGGCACCTACCTGCACGGCTCGCTTCTCCCCAAGAACCCCTGGCTCACCGACCAGCTCATCCTGGGCGCCCTGCGTCGCGTGGACGAGCGCGCGGAGCTCGAACCACTTGACGACTCCGCCGAGAGAGCTGCCTTCGCCTCCGTCGCTAACCGTCTCCGGAAGGGCTAACGGAACCGGCCCCGTCGCCAGAAAGAGCCTCGAAAGGTAGGAAGCTCGGCGCGATAACATACATTACGATAGCCAGTACGTCGGGGGGTAAGGTCTAGCTGGTCAAGAGCTCCTCCTCCGAGCACCTGCTCGCCCGGTCCGCGTGGCGGTCTCTCCGAAGGGTAGAGCATGATAGCGGGGAGGCTGCGGGAGGCGCTCAAAGAGGCATTGGGGGGAGCGGGTGACGCAGTCTCCGCCAGTGAACTGGAGATATTGCTGCTCATCGCCTACGGCATGAGTAACCGCCAGATCTCCACCAGACTGACCTTCGCTGGGCCATCGTCAAGCGTTACTTCGCCAACACTTACAGAAGATGAGGGGCAGTTCCAGGAGATGGGCCACGAAAAGGCTTCGTGGGAGAGGGGATCACCATCTGCGACGTCGCCCAGGACGAGAACATGTAATATTGGGGCCTTTCTTATAGCCTCCAGCGCAGCCTATTCTCGGAGCCAGCCCTCCAGGAGTCGGACGTAGCCTTCGTAGTTGTCCCGGTGTACGCCGTGACCGGCGTCGAACACCTCGATCCTGCCACCGCTCAACGCGCTAGCGACGGACGTACGTTCGGGTTCGGGTAGAGACGAGCCTCGTGCCTCGCTCCCCAGAATGAGCAAGGACGGGACCTTTACCGACCTTGCCAGATCCTTCAGGTCGTAGCGTAAACCTTTCCGGACCATCGCGGCTACCGATCCGGCGTCGCACTGTCGCAGGCCCAATACGTTCGCCACAGAGTCCTCCTCAGACCATAAGGGGTTCTCTGCGAGCTGCTCGCGCTCGAAGGCTTCGGGTGCTTCCCTCGCCCGGACGGCGTCGGCCTCAATACCCTGGGCGATCTCGGCGAAGTCCGTGCTCTCCGAGCCCGGCGGCTCTTCCAGCACCAACCTCTTGACGAGGTCTGCGTGCCTCCGACAGAGTTCGAGGGCGGCGAGCGCGCCCAGAGAGTGTCCGAGGAGCACGTATACGCGCTCCCCTGCCAGCCCGTAGATGGTCTCGTACAGGTCTTCGGCCAAGCCCTCCAGTCCGAGGTTCTCTGTAGCTCGCGGGCTCTCACCGTGCCCGCGCAGGTCGACCGCGACCGCGTGCCAGCCTCTACTCGCGAACCAGGGGCCGACCCGCCACCAGGTGCGCGAGGAGGCCGATACTCCGTGCACGAGGATGGCGAGCGGATTAATCTCCTCGCCCCACCTCCTCGTGGCCAGCCTCAAAAGCTCTCCACCGCCGGGCGGAGGTCCAGTTCTAGCGCCCAGGCGGTCGGATCTTGGGCGTGTAGCTGCCAGTAGGCCTCGGCGATGGCGTCGGGGGAGAGCATCGTGTGCTCTTCGCGGTCCGGCGACATCTCGCGCATCCTTGGGGTGTTGATCTGGCCGTCTATCACGACGTGGGCGACGTGTATTCCCTGCGGCCAGAACTCCCGGGCCATCGACTGGGCGAGAGCCCGCAAACCGAACTTGCCCGTCGAGAGCGCTGCGAATCTGGCCGAGCCCCGCAAACTCGCCGTCGCCCCGGTCAGGATGACCGTGCCGCGCCCCCTCTCTGCCATCGCCGGGAGCACCTGCTGTGCCCCATAAAAGGCCCCCGAGCAGTTCGCCCGGAAGCAGTTATCGAACTGCTCGGGGCTGAGCTCCAGGATGCCCCCCATCTGGAAGGCTCCGGCGTTGTACACAAAGACATCCGGGTCGCCGAGCTCGTCTCTCACCCGGTCAAAGGCGCCAGCCACAGACGCCGCGTCCGTCGCGTCCGTCTCCACCGCGAGCGCCGTCCCACCCTCGCCCTCGATCTCCTCGCGCGCCCCCGACAGGCTCTCCTCTCGCCGCGCCATCAGGCCCACCGCGAAGCTTTCGCGGGCGAAGCGCCTCGCTATCGCCGCCCCGAGCCCTGGTCCCACGCCCAGGACCGCTGCCACTCTCCCGTTCTCCACGCAAACCTCCTTGCTCAAACAAAAAGTCTCGTCCACAACTCTACCCCGGTAAACTGCGTTCCCGCTACTACCACGAGCCGATGTTCCGGCATTTTGGGTGATCCTCTACAGAGTATGGGGCGAGAGAAGGAAAAGGGGGTAGTGGTCGCCACCGGATGGGCGCGTAGTTCACTTTCTTATGCTCGTCAACGAGGTTACCGTACGGGAGGAGCGAGATGAACCGCGAAGAAGCGACCGAGCAGGTCCTGGAGGCCAAAAGGAGCAGGAGCTCACCTTCGAGGCTATCGCCCAGAAGGTCGGGGCGCACGAAGTCTAGACCACGTCCGCCCTGCTGTGGCAGCATCCGAGGAGCGCGGAGCAGGATGGGACCGTCGTGGCCCTCCTTGGACTCGACTCCGAGGTCGCCCGGGCGTTGCAGGAGATACCGATACGCGGCAGCCTGGAAGGGGACATACCGGTAGACTTCACCATCTATCGCATCCATGAGAATCACCCAGGCCTACGGCACCATCAAGGCCCTCACAAACGAGGAGTTCGGAGACGGTATCATGAGCGCCATAACCTTCAATCTGGATATAGAGAGAGTCGAGAGCGAGGAAGGCCCCCGCGTCAGGATCACTGATGACGGCAAGTTCCTCCCATACTCCTGGGACTGAAAATCCCCTAAAGCCGCATACACGCAGGCGTAGTCCCCGAGACGGGAGGCTGCCACGGAGGGTTCACGCCCCGCGCCGAACGGTGTTGTGGTAGCTTGGAGAGAGTTGGCTCTTAGAGAATGGGGGCGAGGGAATGCAACTCTTCGAGAGACTCATAGATCACGCGGAGGCAGTGCGGCTAGTGCTGGAGGAGACCCCCCGCCTG
Organism: Rubrobacter sp.; assembly: GCA_016781885.1. Classification (GTDB taxonomy): domain Bacteria; phylum Actinomycetota; class Rubrobacteria; order Rubrobacterales; family Rubrobacteraceae; genus Rubrobacter_F. The sequence continues at coordinate 27,469 of JADDPM010000002.1, read as the reverse complement.
TCCGTCGAACACGTGTCGCTGATGGACGCACGGGGGCTCGCGCTCGCCGAGAACCTGCGGGCGAGGTTTGACTCGCCGCCGTTCGACAACTCCGCTGTAGACGGATACGCCGTCAGGAGTGTGGACGCGAGAGAGGCCGGACGCACCTTCAAAGTTGTAGATGAGGCTCCGGCGGGGCGCCCGGCGCGGAAGGAGGTGGGGGAGGGGGAGGCCATCAAGATCTTTACGGGCGGCGTGATGCCCGAGGGCGCCGACGCGGTCGTGATGGTCGAGAACACCTCCGGCTGGGGTGAGGAGTTCGAGCTCAAGAAGCCGACCAAGGCGGGCAACAACCTGCGCCGAAGCGGCGAGGACGTGCGCGAGGGCGACGTGATGCTGCGCGCCGGTACCGAGATAGGTGCCCCCGAGATCGCGCTCGCCGCCGCCCAGGGCTACGGCGAGCTGCCGGTGTACCGGCGACCGAAGGTCGTCGTGCTCTCGACCGGCACCGAGCTGGTCGAACCCGGTACGCGCGACCTCCGGCCTGGTGAGATCTTCGACTCCAACTCCTTCGCCCTGCTCGCCCAGGCCCTCGAAGCTGGTGCAGACGCCCGCCGCATGCACGCAGCCTCCGACGAGGCCGAGACCTTGCGCGCCGCGATGCAGGAAGCTCTCACGACAGCCGACGTAGTGGTTACGAGCGGCGGCGTCTCCGTCGGCGAGAAGGACCTCGTCAAGGGCACGCTCCTCGACCTCGGGGTCGAGCAAATCTTCTGGGGGGTCAAGCTCAAGCCGGGCAAGCCGGTCTTCTTCGGCGCGCGGGAGGACGCCCGCTTCTTCGGCCTCCCCGGCAACCCCGTCTCCGCGATGGTCTGTTTCGAGCTCTTCGTCCGGCTCGCACTCATGCGGATGACGGGCCGCGAGGACGTGCGCCGTCTGCGCATACAAGTCTACTTCGACGAGGACGTCGAGAACAAGTTCGGCCGCATGCACGCGATGCGGGTGACCCTGGAACGAACGGAGAAGGGCTGGAGAGCCGAGTCCGTAGGCGCGCAGGGGTCGGGGCTCGTTAGTTCGCTCACCAAAGCCGACGCGTTGGCGCTTATCGGGCCCGAGTCAGAGGGTCTGCAGGCAGGCGAGCCGGTCGAGGCGATAGTGCTGCGCGAGGAAGTCCTGCTCGGCGGTGGGGCTTGATCTTTTACAGGGTCGAGGATAGTGCTGGTGGTAAAATCTAGTCCTGATGTTCGAGTCTGATTTCGAGGACAACGTCTTCCGGCGCCGCCTGATGAAGGAGGTCGCGCCGGGCGTTCCCGTACACTTCTCGTTCTATTCTCCGATGGTCAAGGTGCAGGTCCAGTCCTCCGCCGAGCAACTGCCGGGGGCCAACGGCCGCTACATCGGCGAGGCGGTGACGATAGAGTTCGTCCCCGAGGACGCGGCGGCGGTCGAGCGGGTCCGGGAGTTCGTGTGGCGCTGGGAGGAGCACAACGAGTTCACGGCGGTGCGAAAGATCAACCACCTCAGGCGCTGTATGGACCCCGCGAGCGTCCAGGGCATCCTCGAACGCGTCCGTGGTGTGGACAAGCGGGCAGCCGCCAAGGCCGCCGAGGCGATAGACCCGGACGAGCTCAGGGAGATGATAGAGACGGAGGACGCGAAATCGCTAGCGCGCTTGCCCGGGCTCGGGGAGAAGCGGGCGCACGCGGTGGTCGAGTTCTATAAGAACGAGCGCAGCCCCCGCCGCTTCCTCTATGCCGCCAACCGCAACGATCGCTTCCGGGGCGCGCCGGTCTTTACGGAGCTCGACCTCGATGGGGACCTCGAAGAGCAGGCCGTTGCGCATGCGGTCCGGGCCCAATCTTTGGGCGACCCGGATCCCCTTGGCCCGAACGAGCCGCCGGGTCACACCACGGTCCGCAACGCGAACCTCTCGCACCCGCTGCCGATGACCCCGTCCCTCATGGGCCGGAGCGTCTACTACCCGGAGCAGGTAGCGCTCTTCGCCGACGTTCTGCGGCGCGTCCTTATCGAGGGTGAGAGGCTGGCCGGGGTGCCCGCCCTGCGAATACAGCGCGGCAAACTCTTTCATACCACCAAGCTCCCCGGAATCGGCACGAAGACTCGCGCCCGGGTGCTCGCCAGCGGCCTGTTCGACTCCGAGTACACCTACGAGAACCTTGTGGGCATCCCCGGCATCACCGAGGCCCAGGCCCGTACCATCGCCGAGGCCGCGGCGAAGAGCGAGAACCTCGAACGGATGGAGGTTCGTGTCCCCTAGCCTCTACGGCTTCGTCAAGGGTCACGAGCCCGTAACGCCCGAGGAGGTCGCCCGAGAGTTCCTCGCCCTACCACACCCCAACGGTGACGCGCACTCCCTCGTCGGTGAGCTAACCGCCAACGACCCACGCTTTCTATGGGAAGAGGGATCTCTGCGGATCGTGGACGCGGCTTCCCTGCCTTTAGGCGACGCGCCATACGTGGTCTTCGACGTCGAGACCACGGGCTCATCGGCGGAGAAGGGCGCTATTACGGAGATCGGGGCGCTCAAGGTCGTCGGCGGGCAGGTGGTGGACGAGTTCGCTACTCTGATAAACCCGGGACGTAGGATAGAGCCGTTCGTCGTCCGGCTCACCGGGATCACCGACCGCATGGTCGCCGACGCGCCGGCGGCCGCGGAGGTCATGCCTCTCTTCGAGGAGTTTGTCGAGGGGTGCGTACTCGTCGGTCATAACGTCCAGTTCGACTGCGCGTTCGTCGCGGCGGCACGCGTGGCCAACGGGCTCCCGCCGCTCCCGAACCCCGTCCTCGACACGTTGAAGCTCGCGCGAGCGCTCGTGCCGGGTCTCAAGCGGTACCGGCTCGCCTCGCTCGTCTCGCATTTTGGGGTGCGGGCGGCGCCGAACCATAGGGCTCTCGCCGACGCGGCGGCGACCGCTGAAGTCTTCCTCAAGCTCTCGAAGCTGCTCTCCTCGGCCGGGGTGAAGAGCGTGGGGGAGGCGTCGTCGCTGAAGAAGTCGGGCGTGAGGATCAAACCGCAGAAAGGACACCTCGCCGAAGATCTCCCGCGCACGCCGGGCGTCTACTACTTCGTGGATAAAGGGGGAACGGTCCTCTACGTCGGCAAGGCGAAGGACCTCAAGGCGCGTGTGAGGACGTACTTCAACGGTGGGGACGGGCGGCGCAAGATCGGTCGCCTCGTGCGCGAGGTCGCCGAGGTGCGCTACGAGGAGACCAGGAGCGAGCTCTACGCCCTGATCTTCGAGGCCCGCGAGATAAAGCGCCTCCTCCCGCGCTACAACTCCGCCGGAAGGGGTGAGAAGGCGAGTTGGTTTATAAGGTTGGATCTCAACGAGCCCTACCCCATCCCGGAGAGGTCGCCGGAGAACAGTCCGCGGAACGGTGTAACCTACCTTGGCCCCTACCGGAGCGCGAGCGTGCTAGACACCTGTATCGAAGCATTCGGCAGAATTTTCCCCCTCAGGTGCTGCTCCGGCGATCCCGAGGAAGGTGTCTGCTTCTACGGACAGATGGGCCGCTGTGCCCCCTGTCTCGGGATGAGCGAGGAGGAGTACCGGGTCGAGGTGATCGGGGGCCTCGCGTCCCTCATGCGCGGCGAGGGCGGTGAGGAGCACCTGATGGCGCTAGTCGAGGAGCGCAAGCGGTTGGCGGGTGAGCTGGAGTTCGAGGCCGCTGCCCGGCTTCGAGACCTGATCTCCGGCATCGAGCGCATCCGTCTGACGCGCGCCATCGTGAGCGCCGGGGGCGTTCAGGCGGTCGTCGCCCCCTCGACCGAACCCGGCATGATCGAGGTCTTCGCCCTCGCCGAGGGCCGCCTCGTATCCCACGCGGGCTTCGAGCCCGGCGATACGGCCGGCCTTACCCTCTTCGCCGAAGAAGTCCTCTCCAACCCCGGGCCGCCCTCCGGCGGGAAGGGCGCAGACGAGGCCCGGGTCGTCGCCGCGTACCTCAGGCGACGCCAGGCCCCTGTCGAGGTGGTGCGTCTGTGGGAGCCTGGGGGCCTTACGGAGGCCGTGGAGAGAGTAGCTGGTAGGATGACGGGGGCGACCGCCGGAGCATGATAAAATAAGCGTCAAGATGTTTGGAATTTTGGGGTAGTCTTAAGGACGGTTGTCAGATATGGCACAGGGCGTACAGGGAACCACTCGCAGGATACTTCTGGTGGACGACGAGCCCTCGATCCAGAAGATGCTCGTGCACGCTCTGGAGCGGGAGGGCTTCCAGGTCCATGCGGTGGGGGACGGAGAGGCGGCGCTGGAGGCGTTCGAGTCCTACGAGCCGCACCTAATTATCCTGGACATCATGTTGCCCAAGATTGACGGTACGGAGGTCTGTCGAAGGATCCGGGCGCAGAGCGACGTTCCGATCATCATGCTCACCGCCAAAGACGACGAGATCGACCGAGTCGTGGGCCTGGAGCTCGGGGCCGACGACTACGTCACCAAACCCTTCGCGGTCAGGGAGCTCGTCGCCAGGGTGCGCGCGATCATGCGCCGCGTCTCCGTGCCCGCAGGACAGCGCCAGGACGAGCTCTCCTACGACGGTCTGAAGATACACCTGCCGAGCCGTCGGGTCGCGGTCGTCGGCGAGGAGGTAGACCTTACGTACACGGAGTTCGAGCTTCTCGTGACGCTCGCCTCCAACCCGGGCAGGGTGTTCTCACGCAGCACGCTCTTGACAAGGGTGTGGGGCGATGAGTTCCGCGACGAGCGTACCGTGGACGTCCACATCCGCCACCTCCGCGAGAAGATCGAACGCGACCCCCGGAACCCCGAGTTCATCCATACCGCCCGGGGTGTCGGGTATGTTTTCCGTTAGGGACCGGCTACTCCCGAAACGCAAGAAGCCCCGGGACGCCCTTGGCGTCCGCCTCCCCCAACAGAGCAGCCGTCCCGAGCAGGTGATTTTAACTTGGCCGAGAAAGCTTGGGGCGCGTCTGCTGCGTTCCCGCGTGAGCATACAGGTCTGGCTCACCCTGCTCTTTCTGTTCGTGACCGCGTTCGCCGCTGGAACGGCGTACTCGATCATCTACCCCCGGCTCGAACATATCCTGGAGCAGTCCGCCGAGGCGAGCTTCAACATGGCGTTCGAGAACCTGGAGGATTATATAGAGAAAACTCCTCAGTTGGACGAGCAGTTCATAAACACCTATGCGATCACCCGGGGCCTGAACTGGAGTATAGTCCGAATTGCGGACAGCGAGGTTCTTATGGGAGATGCGGTCGATTACAACCTGGTGGCCGTGCAGACTGCCCTGGCCCAGGGGAGGCCTGACACAGAGCTCAGGGAGGTCGAGAGCGGCGAACGTCAGGGCCAGACGCTCGCGACCTACGCCGCCCCGGTAGAGGTGCCTGGCGAGTCCGAGACCGCACTCATCTTTACTAGATACTACACCGAGAGCGACATCTCCACCGCCGACTCGGACCTTAGAAGGATAAACAACCTAGCTTTGCTCGCGGGGGCTCTGGCGCTCCTGATCGCCGGCTTCTCCGGGTACGTGGTGGCGAACCTGCTTGCCCGCCGTCTGAACCGCCTCGACGTAGCCGCCCGCCGTCTCGCCGCCGGCAACTTCGAGGAGCGCATCACCACCAGCGTCGAGGACGAGATAGGCTCTCTAGGCGAGACGTTCAACGCGATGGCGTCCTCCCTGAAGGGCGCTTTCCGGCAGACACAGCAGGAGAAGGCTCGCAGCCAGGTGATCCTCGATGGCATGACCGACGCGGTGGTCGGCGTGGATCAAGACCTGAACGCCACCTTCCTAAACCTCCGCGCTCGCGAGCTCCTTGATAACTCCGACCCCGAGTTCCACGAACGCCTCCAGCAGGTCCTCGCGAAGAGCCGCTTCTCCGGTCCGATCACCGAACCCGAGGTCCGGGCGGGGGATAGGATTATCGAGGTCCGGGCCGCCCCCCTCGAAGACGGCGCTCTAGCCATCCTGCGCGATGTCACCGAGCAGCGCCAGATCGAACGCGCCAAGGCCGAGTTCATCGCCAACGCCTCCCATGAACTGAAAACCCCCCTCTTCGCCCTCTCAGGCTACCTGGAGATGCTCGAAGATGAGGAGGATGAGACGGTCCGCAAGACCTTCCTCGAAGACATGCGCGCGCAGACCGAGCGTCTGAAGAACCTCGCCCGCACCCTCCTCGACCTCTCCCGCCTCGACGCGAATGCCGTAACCTTCCGCCTCGAAGAGGTGGACCTGGAAGACCTGCTGCACGAGTTGAGGCGGGACTTCGCCTACACGGGACGCGAGATCCGTATTCATGCCGAAGACGGCGTCCCGCCCGTGAGGACAGACCCCATACAACTCCACCGAATGCTCGCCATCCTCCTCGACAACGCCCTCAAGTACTCGGGCGGGCGTGAAGGCTACGAACCCGTGGAGATCGACCTGCACCGCGAGAACGGCCACGCCCTCGTAAGCGTCGCCGACCGCGGCTGCGGCATCCCCGAGACCGAGATACCGCATATCTTCGAGCGCTTCTACCGCGCCCAGGGCTCCTCCCGCGCCGACGGTACCGGCCTTGGCCTCGCCCTGGCCGGCGAGATCGCCCACCACCTCGGCGGTGATATCCGCGTCCAGAGCGAGCCAGACCGCGGCAGCACCTTCTCCGTGGAGCTCCCGCTCGGTACTCAACATGACAAGTAAACAAAGTTCAACATTTTTTAGTTTTTATTAAGGTTTCCCCTACCGCTCCGAAATCTGGTTCTGTAGAATAGACCGGGGCAGCATTTGGTTCGTGGATTCTCCCCCCTCCCCGCGAACCGAGGCTGCCCCTTTTGCGTGCTCCATGAACCTCTCGTAAAGGTTTAGCCGAGCAGGGGTGGAATCCCGAATAGTAGAAGGAGCGGTCGCACCGGGGCGAGCAGAAAGCCTAGTACGTAGCTTCCTCCTGGCAGGAAGGTGAGGAGAAAGATGACCAGCAGGATCTGGGGCCCGTACTGGTTCATGAAGCTCACGAAGCCGTCCAGGGAGCGTGGCAGGAACGGGAAGAGCACCTTCGAGCCATCGAGCGGGGGGATTGGAATCAGGTTAAAGACGAACAGCAGCGCGTTGACGAACGCCACCCCCAGAATGGAGAACAGCACGAGCTGGCCCTGGAAAGGTTCGAGCCTTATAAGGATAGCGCATAGCGCGACTATCGCCAGGTTCGCGGTAGGCCCCGCGAATGCCACGGCCACCGGCCCCCATACCCCTCCCCGCATCTTCGCCGGTTGGACCGGTACCGGCCTGCCCCACCCGAACCCGGCCAGCACGATGAGCAAGCTGCCCAGAGGGTCGAGGTGCGACGCCGGGTTCAGCGTTACACGGCCCATACGATAAGCGGTATCGTCGCCCAGCAGGTAGGCCGAGTAGGCGTGGGACGCCTCGTGCAGCACTATCCCGACGAGAGCCCCGACCAACAGCGCCACCGCCGCGAGCGGGGACTGTTCGAAGAGCAGTAGGAACATCGCCTTACTATATTACGCGAGTTGGGGCGTAGTCGGGGGCGCGGGGCAGATGGGAGGTGTGCTCAGTTGGCCCTCGATACCGAGACAGTGACGTGATTGCCGGTGTCGGAGGTGTAGGAGGCGAGCTGGGGCTTGAGTACCTGAGCAGAGTCGGCCACGCTCCCGAGCTCCGTCGTCCCGGCGGTTACGGGAGACTTCGGCCCTATACCGTCGCCCAGGCCCTGCACCAGGGAGACGGAGACGCGCACGTTCGGGTCGTCTGCGGGCTTTATCTCCACGACACTGGCGTCCTTCTGCAGTACGGGGTCCGGGCGTATCGCGGTAATCACTCCGTTCACCGGCGCGTAGACCGTGGTGCCCGCCTCGGCCCCGACGTCGAGAGCGCCCGTGGCCGGCCCCTGCCGACTAGCGGAGTCCATTACGTAGTATTGAATCTTCTCCGGGGTAGAGCCGCCCGCGAAGAGGCCCGTCACGGCGTTCGCGGAGAGGCTTTTGCCACGAGGTGAGATCTCCACGAGGCTTCCACCCTCCGGGTGGTAGCCGAGCCCCGTTACGTCCTCGGGCCGGACGGGAGTGGAGATGCTAACCCCGGCGGCTTCGCCCAGTACGGCGTCCGGGCCTGCATTATTCGGGTCTATCGGCAGCGCCCGATCCCTTGCCTCCGAGGACTGTACGAGCACCGCGAGGACGAGCGCCGCGACGCCTAGCACGACCGCGAAGACGGCGACCATCCTCCTCCGCCGGTACACGCTCGTCTTCTTCGTCTTGCGTGCCTCCCGGCGCCCGACGGTGGTGACGTAGCTGGCAGGGTCGCCAGCGCGCCGGGGCGCGGACCGCTGTCTGCCCGTCACCGCGCCGGTCCTGCCCGGCCTCGACCCAAGATGTTGGGTTCTTTGTGCGCTACCCCCATGCATGACGGGGCGAGATTATACAGAAGGGATGCCCGGAGTGTAAACGAGCCTCCCGATACCCGAGCGGCTGGTATATTTCTTGAAAGAGTTGGCATGTAGGCAAGAAGAGCGTCCCCACCAGGCACCGGAGAGAGTGTGTCAGCTAAGAAGCTAGTCGTCTCAACCTATCTACAGTATATATTCATCGTGCTGGGCGCGCTGCTATTGTTCGCGTTCGTCCGGCAGTTGGGCGGCGTCCTCCTGACGTTTCTGCTGGCGGCCGTCCTGGCCTACGCGCTCAACCCCGTGGTACGAATGCTCGAAGGGTGGCGTGTACCCAGGATCGTGGCGGTTCTCGGAGTATTTTTGGCGCTCGTCGCGGCGGTGCTTGCGGCGCTACTGGTCCTCATCCTCCCCGCCGCCAGCGAGGCGCAGGCTCTCGTACAGAACCCGGAGGTCCTGACCCACGGGGTAGCGAGTCTCGTGGAGCGGGCAAGGGAGCTACCCTACGTGGGGGAGCAGATCTCCTCCGTGGACGGGGCGGTGCTCTCGGAGTTCGTGCGGAGCAACGCGCCCTCAGCAGGGCAGGTCCTCAACGGTGCCCTGGGTTTTATAGGCGGAATATTCGGCATCTTCGGCACGATACTCAACCTCTTCCTCATGCTCATCGTCTCCATCTATCTTCTGCTGGATAGGGAGAGGATCACGCTCGCCACGCTCTCCGTGGTGCCGGAGACGGTGCGGGAGCAGACCATGGAGCTCTTCCACGTCGTCGAGGACACGCTCGTCAAGTACCTCAAGGCGCAGCTGTTGCTCTGCGGGATCATGGGGAGTATAGGCTGGGCCATCGTCTACTTTACCTTCCGCGACTACGCGCTCCTGATCGGGCTGTGGGTCGGCGTGATGGAGATTATCCCGGTTGTCGGCGCCTTCCTCGGGGCGGTCCCGGCGGTGGCGATAGCGCTCTTTGCGGGCGGTCTGGATCAGGCCCTCCTGGTCTCAGCGCTCTTCCTCCTCGCCCAGCAGCTCGAAGGGAACGTTCTGGTACCGAGGGTCATGGGCGGCTCCGTCGGTGTACATCCTCTCTGGGTGCTCTTCGCCACTCTGGCCGCTACCGCCCTCTATGGCGTCGTCGGCGCGATCTTTGCCGTGCCGATAGTCGCTATCGTCGCCGCCACCCTACGCTACCTGCGCGAGACGCTCCTCTTCGAACACTGGCGCAAGTCTCTCGTTACCCAAGCCCCCCCCGAAGCTCCGGCCGTCGTGTCCTCGGAGGGAGAGGCAGCAATCGTTCAGGGCTCTGCAAAGGGTGAGGGGTAGTCATGAGCCTGCCACACCAGGAGGAGCCGCGCCGAGCGTTCTCTTATAAGGATGCCTTCCGCCGCATGATACGGCCCCTGGCACGCGTCCTCTCGGCGATGCGGATTCGTCCGGACTCCCTCACTATTGCAGGGTGGATTCTCGCGGTGGCCGCCGCTGTCCTCTTCGCGCTCGGCTATACGAAGACGGCGGGCGCCGTGATGCTCTTCGCGGGGCTCTTCGACGCTCTCGACGGCGCGGTCGCCCGCGAGTCGGGCCGGATGAGCGCCTTTGGAGCCTTCCTGGACTCCACGCTGGATCGACTCTCCGAGTCGGCGATCTTTGTAGGCGTGATCTTCTTCTACGCGTCTTACTCGCAACCTTACGAGGCTCTCCTGGCCGGCATGGCGATGACGTTCTCGCTTATGACCTCCTACACCCGCGCCCGCGCCGAGGGCCTCGGCTTAGCGTGCGAGATCGGCCTCCTCGAGCGCGCGGGACGCGTCGTGATTCTCTCTTTGTTCTCTATCGCCGGGTTCCTTGCCGTCGGTATCGGCCTCGTCGCCGTCGGCGCCCTCGTGACCACCACCCAACGTATCCTTCACATCCGCCGTCTTACAAACACCAAGGAGTGAGAAGCCCCCGCATGCCGAAAAAGGCCGCGACCACTCCCCCCTCGGCGAGAGAGTACGCGGCGAAGACCTCCCACGAGGTTTCCCGCCTCGCCCAGCGTAGAAGGCACACCGGCCCGGAGCCTTTCGGCGACCCTCTCTCCGGCGTCGTGCTCGTCGCGGAGCCGCCCGCTCTAGAGGCTGGGCGGACCGTGGACGCCCTCCGCCGCAGCCTCGCCGCCGTGAAACTAGATCGAGCATACGTCACCTGGGCCCCCCCGAGCCTTGAAGAGATACTCGCCCTCGAACCGACCGTCCTCGTCGCGGTCGGTCCGGCCGCCGCCCACTCTATAGACGCTATCCACTACCCGCTCACCAAAGCGTGCTTTTCGGAGAGCCCGGAGGGCTCGTGGTTCGCCTGGACCGAGGGGACCGCCGGCCTCAGACTCCCCGCCCTCGACTCGGCCCTCAAAGACGCGGAGGCCAAACGCTGCTTCTGGCGAGCTTTCCTCGCCCTGCGCGTCCTCTCACCCGACGGAGGCTCCTACTAACGTGGAGCGGCAACGTCCTTGACCGCGCCCTCCAGGAGGTCCGCTGTGCTCATCGCGGTCCTGGGCGTGCTCGGTCTCGGGGCCGTCATAATGGCGCTGCCATTCTTGGGGAACATACCTTACGGACTCCCCGCCTTCGCCCGGCAGATCGAAGCCTACGTCCTCGTCATCCTACCCGTGGGCGCGCTCCTTTACGGGCTGCTCGCCCTGGCCGCGAACATGGAGGTGCCAAAGCTCCTGCTCGTCGGCGCCGTCGCCGGTACCGTGGGCCTCGCCATCGGCTACTCAGGCCTCCGCGCAGGACTATTGGAGGGGCAGGAGACCGACCTCTCGCTGTTCCTCGCGCTCCTCTTTCTGGCCGACGTCTTGAAGATAGGAGCGGCAACCTCCATAGGCCTGGCCCTCGCCCGCCGCGTAATCTCGCCGGGGATAGCCGTCCTCGTAGCCGTCCTCGCCACCGCCGCCGACCTGTTCAGCGTCTTCGCCGGTCCCACCAGAGCCCTCACCGAGAGCGTAGAGGGGGGCGAACCGTCTCTCCTCGCCGACCTCCTTAGCCTTCTGCTGTTGCTCTTCCCGACTTTCGGAAACCCCATCGGTTTCGCCCTCGGCGTCTCCGACCTTATCTTCCTCGCGCTCTTCGCCGCCATAGCCCGTCGCCTCGAAGGTCTGCGTCCCCGGATGACCCTCGCCCTTGGTTGCGCCTCTATACTCCTTGCCATGCTTACCGGCCTCCTCCTCAACCGCCCGCTCCCAGCCCTGCCCTTCATCGCCCTCTCCTTCCTCCTCGCAAACCTGAACCCCCTGATCAAATTTCTACTCAAGAAGTCGTAGCAACACTACACCCAGCTTACGCTAGCGTTGCAAATATTAAAGTTTATTAATAAAAGGTTTCGTGGGGGAAACAGGAATTCCCGTTATTTAAGCCACATCCGGCCTATAGTGGGTTTATTTTGAAACAATAAGGGCGTTGCGCATCACGTTCTGATTCTCTAGAGTGCCGGACTTAGGAGGGGGGATCCAGCGAATCCCCTTAAAACCAAAAGTTAATAGAAAACTAGCGGCAGAGAGGAGCCTGGACGCCATGCCTCGAAAGTTCAACCTTGCAGTACTTCTTGGTCTGATCACGGTCAGTGTGCTTTCGTTTAGCCTTACGGCGGGGGCTCAGTCAGAGGAAACGGGTACGACCGACGAGGTCGCAGAGGCCCAAGAAACGCTCGCGCAGATGCGGATAGACCAGGAAAAGGCTGCCGAGGAGTACAACACTGCCGCCTCCACGTTACAGGGGCTAAACGGCGATATAACGAATACGACCCGGGATCTCGAGGCAGCTGAGAACCGTCTCGCAGAGGCTGAGGCGAAACTCGCTAGTCAAGCGGGGGAGATATATAAGCAAGGCAACGTCGCCTTCGCGGACATCCTGCTCGATTCGAAGAGCGCCTCCGATTTCACTACTCGGTTGAATCTTGTGGCAAGGCTCCTTATCACAGAGCGGGACGAGGTTGCGCAACTCCGCGCAGCTATGGAGGAGCTTGAGGCTGAGGCGGAGAGGCGTCAGCAGCAGGTTCAGAACCATGAGCAGACTGCTGCTGAGATGGAGGCACGGTGGGAGAAAGCTAGGACTCTTGAGACTGAGATGGAGGCTTATCTCGGCTCGCTGAATGAGGCTGTCCTTGCTGAGATCGAGGCCGAGCGGGAGCGTCAGACTGCCGCCGCCGAAGAAGAGGCCCAGAGCCTGCTTGCCGCGCAACTCCAGACGGCCGACACGGAGTCGGCGCCGGACCTCGCAGCGGAGCAGGCCAAGCTCGCTGCTGAGAAGAGTGCTGCGGAGCAGATGGAGGCTGAGCAGGCGGCCAGAGAAGACGCCGCGAAGCAGGCTGCAGCGGCAGAGGAGGCCAAGAAGGCACTGGAGCAAGCCCAGACTGAGCAGGAGCAGAGAGAGGCCCAGGCTGCGGCAGAAGAGGCCCAGGCTGCGGCGGAAGAGGCCGAGAAGAAGGCCCAGGAGGAGGCGAGCCGGGCAGCGGCGGCCGAGCAGGCCAAGGAGGAGGCGAGCCGGGCGGCAGCGAATGAGCAAGCCAAGAAGCAGGCGATTCGGGCGGCAGCGGACGAGCAGGCCACGCTCATGGCAGAGCAGAGGGAGATTGAGCAGAAGGCTAAGGAAGACGCTGCGAAGCAGGCTATAGCGGCCGAGAATGCGAAGAAAGCGGCGGAGGCAGCTCAGACTGCTCAGGAGCGGCAGCAGGCCCAGGCTGCGGCGCAAGAGGCCGAGGCTGCCGCCAGAGAGCAGGCGAACAAGGCGGCAGAGGCCGAGCAGGCTAAGCAGAATGCGGAGAAAGCCTTGGCCGAAGAGCAGAAGAAGACCCAACCTGCAGGGGCCCAGCCCACCCCGCCCCAGCCCACCCCGCCCACTAACGCCCAGCCCACCCCGCCCACTAACGCCCAGCCCACCCCTAACCCGCCTGCTGCAACTCCTCCGGTCTCGGGAGGCGGTGGAGCGGACGTCATCGCCGAGGGGCGGAAGGCGCAGGGAGTGCCCTACGTGCTAGGCGGGCAGGACCTCAGTGGTATGGACTGCACGGGCTTCACTATGTGGGCGTACCGGGGGATCGTGGCCCTGCCAGACTCTATAGAAGGGCAGGCTGCCTCAGGACCTGTGGTTTCGGGTCCGCCCCAAGCTGGCGACATCCTCGTCTGGCCTGGCTATCACATCGCTATGGCCACGGGTCCCGACACAATGATTCACGCCTCCAATTATCATATGAAGGTTATCGAAGTTCCGATCAGTGATATGGAGCCCTACGCATTCGCGGTGAGGCCTACGCGGTAAGGTCGGCCTAAGAGCTTCTAGCAAGAAGCCCGGCGCAGTATCCAAAAGGGGAGGCCTCGATCGAGGCCTCCCCTTTCCGGTGCTCGGAGGATGGCGTCCCGATGATACAATCTGTGGGTCTTCTGAGGGGCTGAGTGGGACGCTCGCGCAGACCGTCCCGTATGTGCCGAGAATCCCAGACAAGGAGCTTACGGATGGGCTTAGGGCTGTTGCAGGTGGCGGGGTTTGGTTTCGTTATCGTCGCGTTCGCGGCGCTTTTGTTCGTGATCTTTTTAGTGGGCAGCGCGGTGCGCATCGTCAACGAGTATGAGCGTGGCGTCATCTTCTCGTTAGGGCGGATCAAGGGAGCGAAAGGGCCGGGGCTATTCTTCCTCGTCCCCATACGCGACAAGATGGTCAAGGTCGACTTGAGGACTGTCACCATGGACGTGCCGCCGCAGGATGTCATCACCCGCGACAACGTTCCCGCCCGTGTCAACGCCGTCGTCTATTTCAGGGTCATAGACCCGAACAGGTCGGTCATCGAGGTCGAGAACTACGTGTTGGCGACCAGCCAGATCTCCCAGACTACCCTGCGCAGCGTGCTTGGCCAGAAGGACCTCGACGACCTCCTTACCAACCGCGAGCAGATAAACGATGAGCTTCAGACGATAATAGATGAGCAGACTGACCCCTGGGGCATCAAAGTCAGCGTCGTCGAGGTTAAGGACGTCGAGATACCGCAGCAGATGCAGCGTGCGATGGCTCGCCAGGCCGAGAGCGAGCGCGAGCGGCGCGCCAAGATCATCGCCGCCGAGGGCGAGTACCAGGCCTCCGAGCGTCTCCGGCAAGCCGCTGATAGGCTCGAGAGTCCAACCGCGCTCCAGCTCAGGCTCTTTCAGACGCTGGGCGAAATCTCCTCGGAGAATAACTCCACCGTAATCATTCCGATCCCGATGGACCTCTTCACGCCCTATCTAAGCGGCGGCCAGAACGGCACCGCGAGCGATGGTTCCTCTCAGAAGTCTCAGCAGGAGCGCCGCAGGGAGGAAAAGGAGGCTGAGCGCCTCTACAAAGAGGCCGTGGAGAACCGGCCTACCGGAGAGAATCCTCTCTAAAACTCGACGAAAACCTTATATCGGCTGCCGCGGGTTAAACCTTTCGACCCATGGGTAGAGATGTGCGCGGTAGCACAGGGATGGGTAACGTGGTTGGCGCCTGTGGAGGCCTCCGCGCAGGTTCCCTGAAGGACAAACGATATGACTAGCGAAACTATGGAGAATAGCGAAAACATAGGGCTCGAGCCCCCAGATCCTATAGTACTAGAGTTGCCGAGCAACTCGGGGTATATACTGCTCGCCCGACTGGTCGTCTCCTGCGTGGGACGGCTCGCGGACTTCGAACCTGGAGACGTCTACGACCTGAAGCTAGCCGTTACCGAGGCTGCGACCAACGTCATCCGGCACGCGGCGGTAGAGAAGTTCCAGGTTGAGTACAGGGTGCTCTCTCGGGCTGTCGAGGTCGTCGTCGTGGATAGGGGCGGAGGATTCGAGGTAGGAAGCCTCAAGGCCACGCCAGGTGAGCATGGAGGGTTCGGCCTCGCGGTCATACAGAGCCTCGTTGACGAGGTGGAGGTGGACTCGACGGCGGAGGGCGGTACGCGACTCAGAATGGTCCGGCGCGCAACCTCCTCCTAGCCCGTCTCCCAGACCAAAACCGCAAACCTGCGGGAAATTCTTCCATACGACTTGCGCTGTTCTCATACAACAATATACTGTTGCCCGTAATTTGTAAGGAGCCTAGTACCAATCGGGGAGGGTCTTGCTACAGCGGGTAAACGCGGGGAACAAGTCCCTTGCTGACTATCGCAGTATCGTCCGGCGGGATCTCTATGAGGAGTTGCGAGACCTCTCGGAGCGGCTGAAGGGCGCGCGGGTGCTGCACATCAACGCGACGAGCTTCGGCGGGGGAGTGGCGGAGATACTGTATACCCTGGTGCCGCTCATGCGTGACGCAGGGCTCGACGCTGAGTGGGGCGTTATGTACGGGGCGGAGGCCTTCTTCAACGTCACCAAGGACTTTCACAACGCCCTGCAAGGCGCTCCTTATAAGTTGAGCATCGAGAGCCGGGCGATCTACGAAGAGTACAATCGTCAGTCGGCGGCGGCGCTCGTGGAGGCCGGGGAAGAGTGGGATATTGTCTTTGTCCACGACCCGCAGCCGGCCCTCCTCAAACACTTCTCCGGCGGCCTCTCGGAGACGACCAAGTGGATCTGGCGCTGCCACATAGATACCTCGTCCCCCAACCAGGAGGTTCTCGACTACCTCTCGCCTTATATCCAGGATTACGACGCCCAGATCTACACGATGAAGGAGTACACCCCGCCGGACGTTGAGTTCCCCGGCCTCGTCGTCATACCGCCAGCCATAGACCCGCTTAGTCCCAAGAACATGGCGCTCTCGGCCGACGACGCGCGCTTTATTACCAACCAGTTCGGTGTAGATGCTGAGAGGCCGTTCCTCTTGCAGGTCTCGCGCTTCGACCCGTGGAAGGACCCTCTAGGCGTAATAGACGCCTACCGGATGGTGAAGGAGGAGATCCCCGAGATACAGCTCGTGCTCATCGGCTCGATGGCGCACGACGACCCCGAGGGCTGGGACTACTGGTACAAGACCGTCAACTACGCCTCGGGCGACCGGGATATCTTTCTCTTCTCCAACCTGACCAACGTCGGCGCCATCGAGGTCAACGCCTTCCAGTCCGTAGCCGACGTGGTGATCCAGAAATCCATTAGGGAGGGCTTCGGGCTCGTGGTGACCGAGGCGCTGTGGAAGGCGCGTCCCCTGGTCGCGGGCAGGGCCGGCGGTATCCCGATGCAGGTCGAGGGAGGCGGTGGCATCCTCGTAAACAACGTCCCCGAGACCGCTGCCGCGTGCACCAAGCTCCTCAAGGACCCGGACTTCGCCCGCCAGATGGGCCGGCACGGTAAGGAGCACGTCCGGGAGCACTACCTCACCCCACGCCTTCTGCGCGACGACCTCAAGCTCTTCGCCAAACTGCTGGGCGTCTAAGAGACTACTCCGCAAAGGAGCGCGTGTATGGCCGAGCGAGACACCAACCCGGACGCGAGGCTCGTGATCGTCTCGAACCGGGGGCCTGTTAGGTTCTCCCGGAACGACTCCGGCGAGCGGGAGCACTCCCGTGGGGCCGGCGGGCTCGTCACCGCGCTAAACGCCCTCTCCCGCCAGAGAAGAGAGACCGTCTGGATCGCCTCCGCCCAGAGCGACGAGGACGCCCGCGTCGCTAAAGAGACCTCCGAGACCGGCGAACCCCACGAGGTCGAGGGCCTGAGAATTCTGCTCGCCGAGCACGAGACCGACGCCTACGACCTCATGTACAACCATCTCGCCAACCCCCTGCTCTGGCTCGTACAACACGGCCTCTACGACCTTCCGTACTCCCCGGAGCTTGGCGATGAGACCAGGAGAGCCTGGGAAGAGGGCTACCTCCCCGTCAACGAAAACTTCGCCGAGGCCGTAGCGCGCCTCCTCAAAAACTCTCCTGAGGGCGGAGAGCCAATAATCCTCGTCCATGACTACCAGCTCTACATGGTCCCGCACTTCCTCAGGGAGCGTTTCGGTAGGGACGCCTTCGTCTCCCTCTTCGTCCACATCCCCTGGCCCGAGCCAGAAGGCTGGCGCATACTTCCCGGCTACGTCAGGGAGGGCGTCCTGAAGAGCCTCCTCGAAGCCGACGTCGTCGCTTTTCACACCAAAGGCTACGCCCGGAGCTTTATCCGTACCGTTCGCGAGACGCTCGGGGTTGAGGTAGACGAGGAGGAGGGCGTGGTAGCTTACGAGGGCCGCGAGGTGTGGGTGCGTCCGTACCCGATCTCCATAGACCCGAACGAGTTCGAGGAGCTAGCCAGGAGCGAAGCGGTCCTGGAGCGGGAGGAGACCGTAAAGGACCTCCCCGGCAAGCTCCTCCTCCGGGTGGATCGAACGGACCTCTCAAAGAATATAGTCCGAGGCTTCCGCGCTTACGACCGGATGCTGCAGCGACATCCCGAGATGAAGGGGGAGGTCACCTTCCTCGCCCGTCTCCAGCCCTCCCGTGGCGACATCCCCGAGTACGCAAAGTATGCCGCGGTCATCGAAAAGAGCGTGCAGGAGGTCAACCAGAAGCACGCCACGGAGTCCTGGGAGCCCATAATTCTTAGCATGGAGGACGACTTCATGCTCTCGGTCGCCGCCTACAAGAACTACGATGTCTTGCTAGTAAATGCCGTCCGCGACGGCATGAACCTCATCGCAAAAGAGGCCGTCATCGCCAACGAGAAGAACGGTGTCCTGATCCTCTCCGAGAACGCCGGCGCCCACGAGGAGCTAGGCGAGCATGCCCTCACCGTAAACCCCTTCGATATCGACGAGCAGGCCGAAACCCTCTACGAAGCTCTCACCATGCCCGAAGACGAACGCACCCGCCGCGCCGAGGCGCTAAGGGAGAGCATCAGATTTAACACCATAGAGGAGTGGGCGGAGATACAATTAAAGGACATAGCTGCTTACCGGGAGCAGTACGGGTAAAGGAGGAGCCAGACCACCTCTTCGAGCACCGTGAGCGACATAGATGGAAGATACTTTGCCGTCTTTGTGAGGCTCACGGCCATCCTCGTCGGGCTGAAGAACCTAATCGTGTTGGCTTGGGCGGTTCAGGAACGGAGACTAGCTTTCGCCAACGAGCACTCGCAGCACCTCTTCGACCCCCTCGACGCCATCCACCACTACGTCAGCCTCCGAGACGATCTCCGGCGGTCCTTCGTCGCTCTTTACTCCGATCCGCAGCGTCTCCTTTAGAGTGCCTTCCTCGCGCAGTTTCTCGAGCTCCCGGAAGGCATCGAGGTCGGTGGTGTCATCGCCTATGAAGAGGGCCTTCTCGGGCTCGTACTCCTCGACGATCTTGCGGACGGCGGTGCCCTTGTCGGCCTGGATGGGAGGGCGGACCTCTGCCACGCCGCGACCGACGGTTACCCTGAGCCCTAGCCGCTCCCCCTCACGTTCTACAAACTCCTTGCAGCGCTCGCCGATCTCGGTCGAGACGTTCCGGTAGTGGACGGAGAGCGTAATCCCCTTCTCCTCGACGAAGGCGCCTAGCGGTCCCAGCTCCTCTTTTGCTCGTTTCTCCAGCTCTTCGACCTTCTCCTCGTAGGGCGCGGCCTCGGGAACCACCTCGACCTCGCCACCGCGCAGGACCTCGAACCCGTGGTTGCCATAGTAGACGATCTCCTCCAGCCCGACGAGACGAAAGGCGTCCACAGCCGCCCGTCCGCTGATCCCGGCCACGACCCGGCAACCCCCGCTCAGATGTCGCAGGAGCCCCCGCAGCTCCCCGGAGATCTCCACCGCGTCCGGTGTCGCGACGATGGGGGCGAGCGTCCCGTCTATGTCCGTTAACAGGGCGACCACGCCCAAAGTCCTGCCCCACTCCTGCAATCGCTTCCAGTCCTCCATGCTCAACGTTCTACCTCCTTGATTACTGAGCGGTGAGAAGAGCAGTCGCCACTCGTCAACCGTCGGGACTCGTGTACTCGGTAGCGGCTGTTTTCGAGGACCTCGGCGGCGGATCTGATCGGACCGTCACTAACTCCCTCTGCGCGTTGAGGCACTGGTAGGGAAAGGCGAGGTTGACGTCTGCATCTGTCTTCCCGACCAGCGCACCTGACCTATCGCTCCTCCCGCGCAGGCTGCCCAGTTTACTGAGCCCTTCTGGCGGCAAAAGATGGTCTCTCCGCTGACCTCGCCTTTCTCCGCGTTCTCTAGCTGGAACGAAGTGACGCTCGCTGTAGTCGTGGTTACTCATCTCCGTCTCCTACGCTCAGAGGCCGGAGACGAGCACTACCCTCAGGTCGTTGACATTCGTACCGGTCGGGCCGGTGCGGACGAGGGTGCCGCCGGCTTCGAGCGCCCGGTACGAGTCGTTCTGGTCGAGGGCCTCAGCCGGGTCCACGCCGCCCTCGCGGATGCGGGCTGCGACCGTACCGTCCACGAGGCCCCCGGCGGCGTCCGTCGAACCGTCGTTGCCGTCGGTGTCGAGCGCGAGAGCTGCCCAGCCTTCCACGTCTTCCAGCTCTATGGCCAGAGACAGCGCGAACTCTTGGTTGGGACCGCCCGTACCCTCCCCACGCACCACGACCGTCGCCTCCCCGCCGGTAACGATGGCGCACGGTGGGGAGAGGGGGTTGGCGCTCTCCAGTACTTCTTTAACCACCGCCGCGTGTAGACCGGCCACGTCCCTGGCGTCCCCGGTCAGGTAAGTGGAGAGCAGGAGCGGTTCATAGCCCAAAGCGCGGGCCTTCTCAGCAGCGGCGGTCGCCGTGAGTCGTCCACCACCAACTACCAGGTTCGTGAGCTTCTCGAACGCCTCGTCGCCGGGCTTGGGCGTCTCGTGCCCCTCGGCGAGGTGCTCGGTGACGCTCTCGGGCGCTTCTATGCCGTAGCGATCCAGGATCTTCGATACGTCTTCGAGCGTAGTCGGGTCCGGAGCCGTAAGGCCGCTGCCGATGGACGAGGGCTCGTCACCGACGACGTCCGAGAGCAGGAGCGCGACCACCCGCGCCGGCGCGGCTCGCTGGACGAGGCCGCCGCCCTTCAGAGTCGAGACGTGCTTGCGGACGGTGTTGATCTCCCCGATAGCCGCCCCGCTCTTCAGCAGCGCCCCGTTGAGCGCCTTGAGGTCTTCGAATGAGATACCGTCCGCCGCGTCCGCCAGCAGCGCCGACGCGCCGCCCGACACCAGGACCAGGAAGAGGTCCCCATCCTCTAGCCCGTCCAAAAACTCCTCTGCCTTTTCGGCTGCCCGGACGCTTCCCTCGTCGGGCTCCGGATGCCCTCCTACGACGGTCTCGAAGGGAGGTGGCGGCTGCTCGTGTCCGGCCTTCGTCACGCACAACCCACCGTCTAACGCGTCGCCCAGGATCTCCGCAGCGGCCCGCGCCATCGCCCCGGAAGCCTTGCCTATAGCCAGCGCGAAGACGCGTTGCGGCTCGAAGGACTCTTCTCCGACCTCTACAAGCCCGTCTCCGGCGCTCAAGACCCGGCGCACCGTCTTGCCGGGCTCCGCCGCCGCCAGCGCCGTCTCCTGTATCTCCTTCAAATCCTTGTTCATGGCGACATCATAAACGCTTAGAACGCCAGAAGCGTGGGTGAGGCTCCACCGGGCGCAAAAAGCGGGCCCCTTATGGAGCCCGCTAGAGCGTATTTTGTAGTTGGTTCTACCTCACCCTCGTTACCAGGAAGGGTAAAAGGGATGCGGTGATAACGGTAGTGGTCCAGCAGAAATAGCGCCATCCTCAAAAGCTTGAGCGCCTAGATACGCGAAGCACGCTGTGGACAGATCCATTAAGAGGGCAACCAGAGCCAGTCAGACAGCCGCCGTAACGCTCCCCGTACCTCCCTATCTCTAGAGGTCTCTTACCGCGCGAATTCTATACGAGCCTAACAGACTGATGGAACTCGCTTACCCCCGGCGCTGGGCGCGGTTCCTGATATCTTCGACATCCAATTCCCCGTCGAGGAACTTGCCCACGAAGTAGCAAATGACGCCGACGAGCACGACGAGGATAGTCTCGTCAAAGCCGATCAGACCTATAGAGAATGCCACGAGAGCTCCGATTAGAGCCCCCCACTGCTTGTAGGTCCAGGTAGCCATTTTCCTCCCTTATCCTTGAGATGCAGTTCCCTGCACCGTGACTTCGACGTCTTTTAGGGGTACTCGCTGTTCTTCGAGTACCCTCCGGATGTTGGCTCGACTGTTGGCGCCGATCTCGGTAAAGTTCCCTGAGCCCGGCACGCGTATATCGCAGCCTACCTCGTAGCGGTTCTTGTCGGAGGCCAGGCGGCAGGTAGGGGAAGCCGCCCCCGTCTCGCGGGCGGCGCCTTCGGCGAGGTGACGAACCGCAGTTGCGGTAATAGCGGTCTCCCGCCCGGGCTCCTCCTCGAGCAACGCACGCCGCGAGAGGCGGCGTCCGAAGGTTAGCTCCCGCAGGAGTAGGTAACCGGCCAGGAGCGTCAACAGCGCTACGATGATGCCGACGATTACCCTGACCGTAAGGTCCTCGAAATCGGAGACGGATAGCCTACCCAAAGCGTCGAGCCCGCCCCGGTAGTTGGTGTATGCGTTGATCTGGTCCGCCGAGAGGACGCCGAGGCCTATCAGGAGTAGAAACACCGGCACGGCGATCAGCAACAGGGCCAGGATCAGCATGATCAGGCGATTGAAACCGTTCATTTCACCCTCGTCCTTGTCTGGCGCGGGTCGGACTCCCTGACCTGCACGTTGATGGTACCGACCGGTATGCCTACTTGGTCAAGGCGCCGCTTTACCCGATCCCGCACGTCTGCCTCTATACTCCGGGCATTCTCTCCGGGACGGACGCTGGCCGTGACGTTCACTATGGCCCCCGGTCTCCTCTGGGCCTTGACCTTTACGTTGGATTGAAGTACCTCGTGGCTCTCCTCCACGGCGGTGTTGACCTCATCCTCGACGGCTTTTCTGGTTACGTAGGTACCCTTCTGCATGCGAACCCGGCGGGGAGAGGGGGGCTTGAGTTCCAGGATCAGCAACACCAGCCCCAGGAGCGCGACAAGGGCCAGCACCACAATGTCCAGGACGTCCAAATTACGGTTCTCGGCCCTCTGTACGAAGCCGTTTACGCCGTCGTAGAGGCCGTTCAGCCCCAGCGTGCGCGACAGATCCTCCAGATGATAGTCTGACACGTCAAAGATGTAGAATACCGTGGTCACGCCAAGAGCCACTATCCCCGCGAGGAGCAGGATGACTATTATCCTGTTAAAGATTCTCATCCTGGACCACCTCAATGTCCTCGACTACCACTATCGTCGGGCGTCCGCCTACCTTCGACGTTACGCGCTCTCGAACTCGTTCGGCGAGCGCCGGTAAAGGCTCGGGCGGCGGATAGTTGACTACTATGTGTACTCTCACTTCGTTAGGGCTTACGACCACACCGGTCACCTTGTCGCGCGCGCCATAGGTTGCAGCCTCGGCCCAACGTCCGGTACCCAGAGAGGCTACCCCTTCGGTGGCGAGGGCCGCATCTTGTACGGCCCTCGCCGTTTGTAGGTCGTCTGCCAAGGCGAACCTCGTCTATCTCTCGGTCATGTTCTCTACCGGACCCTCTGCTCTTGCTCGGCCTGGCGCTGCTGTTGCTGCTGCTCGATCTCGCGCTGCTGCTGTTGTTGCTGCTCCTGCTCCGGGAAGAACACGTCGTTGACCGAGATGTTCACTTCGGTGACCTTCAAGCCCACGAGGCTCTCGACCCGGTTGATGATGTTCCTCCGCACGGCCTCGGCTACTTGAGGGATAGACTTACCGTAGGCAACCGTTAACGTAGCGTCAACCGCGGTCTCAACCTCGCCGACCTCGACCGAGACTCCGCGGGATTCGCTGCTGCTGCTGCCCATGCCGGGGACGTTGCTCAAAAGACCGCCGATAGCCTGGCTGGTGCCGCCGCCCATCCGCACGCCGTCCACCTCTTGCGCGGCGATGCCGGCGATCTTGGAGACGACGCTGTCCTCGATCCTGGTGCTGCCACGCTCTGTCTGGAGTGGGCTGTCCTGCTGCTGCTGCTGGCTCCTCTGTTCACTCATGCTCTCTCCTTACTCCCTTCGCTTGCAAAAACTTGTCTGCTCTTGATGACTACGGTTGTCGGCGTATCCGGACTCCTACACTGATCGGCGTGTGATCGTCCGGTACAAAACCAGGAGGATGATGGAGCCTAAAGTAGCCACCAGGATGGAGCCGAGAAGGCCCGTCGAGTTGGGGTTCGCGAGTCCCAGAAGGTTGTAGACGATCACCCATCCGAGGAAAGAGCCGGCGATGCCTACGACGATGGTCAACAGGATCCCTCCCGGGTCCGGTCCCGGCATGGCTATCTTCGCTAACACGCCCGCAATGAGCCCTACTACTACAAGGGCTATTACGGCTGAGACGTCCACGACTTTCTCACCTCCCCTCCCCTCTTACCATCGTGCTTTATGCTACCGGGCCGCAGCAATATAGCCTAAAGCCAAGCTACGCGCTGTTCTTCTCCCCGCTCTTACCCCGCCGTTATACCCTGTAAACGCGCTCGGGGGGGGCGAGAAGAGGCTAAGAGAAGAGTCCCTGCAAGGCGGGGGCGACGAAGGCCAGGGCAAAGAGGATCGCGACGGCGTAGAGCAGAGGGTGGACCTCGCCAGGCTTGCCGCGGGCGAGCTTGATAAGCACGTAGGAGATAAAGCCGAAGCCGATCCCGTAGGAGATATTGAAGGTCAGCGGCAGAGTCAGGATGGTCAGGAAGGCGGGGATCGCCTCGTCCGAGCGGTCCCAGGGGATAAAGCGCACCGCCGTCATCATCAGGAAGCCGACCACGATCAGGGCCGGCGCCGTGACGGGGGAGACTAAGATATCCTGTCCCTCGGGACCGGGGATCGAGATCGACCGTCCTATAACCTCTATGATGGGCGCGAACGGCAGCGCAAGCAGGAAGAGGATCCCCACCACCACGCTGGTCAGCCCCGTCCGGCCGCCCTCCGCCACGCCCGAGCCGCTCTCGATGTAACTGGTGACGGAGCTCGCGCCTGCGGCCCCGCCCCCGACCGCCGCCAGGGAGTCTACGAGCAGCACCCTCTTAGCGTCCGGCAGCCGGCCCTCTTCATCCAGGAGCTTCGCCTCCTGGCCGACCGCGATCACGGTTCCCATCGTGTCGAAGAAGTCCGTCATGAACAGGGCGAAGATGATCGGCACGAGCGAGAGCCGCAACACGTCCGGTAGCGCCAGCACTCCGCCGCCTATCGTCGAAGTGTCGAAGTTAAAGGAGGCGACCGAGCCAGGTAGCGGCAGCAGACCAAAGATGATGCCGGCCAGTCCGGTGAGGAGGATACCTAATATGAGGCCGCCCCTGATCCCACGGGCCACGAGCGCCAGGGTCAGGGCGAGCCCGAGGGCCGCGAGCAGGACGGGACCCTGCGTAAAGTCCCCGAGCTTCACGTAGGTAACGGGGTCCGGGACCACGATGCCGCCGTTCTTGAGGCCGATAAACGCTATGAACAGTCCGATGCCGACCGCGATCGCGAACTTCAGGGAGAGCGGGATGGCGTTGAGCACGGCCTCGCGCAGGTTGGTAAGCACCAGGATCGTTACGAGCACGCCCTCCACGATTACGGCCGCCATTGCCGTCTGCCAGGGGAGTTGCTGGCCCAGGATCAGGGTAAAAGCCACGACCGCGTTCAGACCCAGCCCGGAGGCGAGCGCGACCGGGAAGTTAGCGAAGACGCCCATCGCTATGCTCGCCGCCGCCGCCGCGATGCAGGTAGCGAAGAACACGCCCGACACCGGGAGGCCGGTACCTTCGGTGCCGAGGATGGCGGGGTTGACGAAGATGATGTAGGCCATCGTCATAAAGGTCGTAAGCCCGGCGATCACCTCCGTCCGGAGGTTCGTGCCCCGCTCGAAGAACCTGAAGAAACTGGCCAATATCTTTCTCCCTTTCGAGACCGCTCTCTCTGTGCAAACGGCAATATAGCCAGCCAGCGGCAGGGTGTCTAGCTCGTTTATCGACCGGTTTTAGTAGAGGGGTTGGACAAGGAGTTTCGAGCTGCCCATGCGTTAGTACCGAGGGACCCCAAGTGCTGCGCGGCGAAAGCTGAAGACTTAGAACTATAAACCGAGGAAGGGCTTGTTCTTCTTCCAGACTAGCCAGGCTATGGAGAGGAGCCAGAGCCCGATGATGGCCGAGTAGGCCGGGAAGATCTGGCGATAGTATTCTGGGGTGTCGCCGGTCTCTATGACCGGGATAGACTCGTCCCGGGGGAGGCCGGCTATCTCCAGGCCGCTCTGGGTAGTGTCGTGAAAGATCACGGTGCCTACGGTTGCGAGCTTGCCGCGCCAGACCTGTTCACCGGTCTCCGAGGTGTCCGGCCCGGTCTGGGCGGTCTGGATAAGCAGGTTGTCTCCGGTCTCTTCGAGGGCGAAGTAGTAGTAGTCTGCGCTGTAGCGTTGGGAGACGCCTATTCGGGGCTCTTCGGGGTTGGGACCGAAATCCGGGGTGCCAGTAACCTCCACGTAGTCACCGAGTTGTACGCCCGCCGGCAACTCGCCGTCGTTGATCTGCTCTACGCCAAGGACTGTTGGTTCGCCCTGTAACCCGTAGGAGAAGTTCGCGGCGGTGGTAGTGGCGCCGAAGGTGAAGACCATGACCATGAACAGGCGGACGAGTAGCCAGGAGTTGCGCCGGATCCAGGTCCCGAGCCCCGGTTCTTCGTCGTGGTCGTAGGGCTCCGGCTCGTGGCCTAAGATGCGTCGTTGATCGCGGGTATCCATTGTTGGTAGTTTAACCGAAGGTGGATGTCGGTATAGGGGTGATTTCACAGCGGTTCTCCTGCTATGTATGCAGAATGTGAACGCGATACCGGCCAAGCGTAGGCGGGACTGGTGCGCCGGGGAGTAAAACGCTATGCTGATGCAGGGCTCGCGAAGGAGCTATCGGGCCGAGGGAAGAGGTTCTCCACAGAGATAAGGTGAGGGCAGGGTTTTGGAGAAAGAGCGGGAGGTTTCGGGAGCGGGTTCTGAGGAGCGCGTATCCGAGTATACTATCGTAGGGGTTGTAAGCGACGGCGCCGAGCTCAATCGATCGGTCAGGGAGATCCGGGACCTCGGCGTGAGCAAGGACGACCTCACGGTCATCCTCAAACGCAAGGATCCCGACGAGCCCCAGCCGTTCCCGGATGGGACGCGCTACATTGTGATTCCCGATGACAGGCGGGGCCTTGAGGTGCCGGTCGGTTTCGCCATAGCCTTCGTGCTGCTGGGGCTGTTCTTCGTCGCCGTCGTACCCTCCATAGGCCTCCCGACGTTCCTGGTGTTCATCTCGCTGGCCGCGGTCCTTCTGGCCGGGTCGTTCACAAGGGTGGGGGCCCAGCCGATACTAACCGACATGGAGGCGCCCAGGGCAGAGGCCGGCACCTGGAACGACGAGTTCGAGATGGGTAAAGTCTTGATCTTCGCCATGACCCGGGAGCGCCACCTTATACGGCCGATTCGGGAGATCTTGCAGACCAACAATGCCGACTACTATATAGTAGAGGGACGGATGGAACCGCGGGCGGTGGCCCAGGCCGTCTTACATAGGGCAGGTCCGAACGAGCACGGGGGGTCCGTAGTGGGTGCCCAGGGTACCTAGAAGGAGCTCTGTAAAGGATGAGTCTGATCACGACTTGGGCGAGCCTATACCACCTCCTGGCCCAGATAGACTACTCGGGCTTTAATTTCCCCGGAGGTCCTCGGAGCTTTACAGGCGTGACGATGCTCACGCATATGTTCTTCGCGGAGTTGTTCGTCGGGTTCGCGATCGCGGCGCCCGTCTTGCAGGCGTGGGGGGCGCGGACCGGCAGTCCCCGGATGGACCGCCTCGCCCATTCCATGGCGCGCTTCAACGTCCTCACCTTCTCGACCGGCGCCACGTTCGCGGTGTTGTTTGTGGTCTTGCTAGTCGGCTTCTACCCGAGGCTCACGACGGCGCTCTTTACGCAGTTCTTCTATATCATCGCGATTGCGATGGCTTCGATGCTGATCGCGCTTTGGGGGATGTACTCCTACTACTACAAGTGGGACCGTTATAGCGTCCTCAGCAAGCGCCGACATGCGCTCCTCGGCTTTACGATGGGGGCGTTCATCTGGATCTGGATGGTCCTTATGACCGGCATAGACACGTACATGACCACGGGCGGCGGGCCCAACTCCGAGGTGGCTTCGGAGGGCGTGCTCAACTCCTTCGGGGCGTCCCTGACCGGGATCTTCAACCCCATGTTCGT